>JAGCAV010000009.1 GCA_017652545.1 Lachnospiraceae bacterium | reverse complement strand
GAGGGAAAGATCCAGCAGATCGGCACGCCTGAGGACATCTACAATGAGCCGAAGAATGCGTTCGTCGCTGACTTTATCGGAGACAGCAACCTGTTCAACGGCATCATGACCGGACCGCTCAAGGCCAGGTTCTGCGGAGGCGAATTTGACTGTGTGGATGATATCCCGCACGGAACACACATCACGGCGGTTGTGCGTCCGGAGGATGTCATCATCACTGCACCGGAGGAAGGAACGATTCACGGCGAGGTGACATCCGTGATCTTCAAGGGGATCCACTATGAGATCACCGTGCTCTCCGGAAAGAACGAGATGGTCATCCAGTCTGTAAGGGCACCGAAGGTGGGTGATCAGGTGGGCATGCGCGTCGATCCCGACAATATCCATATCATGATCGCGGAAGATCATACAAACTATTTCCTGGCAGATATCAACGAGGATTTCCGTCTGGAATTCAACGGAAAACGGCTGGATACCAGCGTGACGAAGATCATCAGGGGCAGTACGCGGCGTGAAGACGGAATGCTCATGGACGCGAACGGCGAGACGATCGATCCGAAACGCACGAGGATCATGATCGCGATCCGCCCGGAGGACATCAGCATGACGGACCATGTGGAGGATGGCCTTGTGGATGGATATATCAGCAACCTGATCTATAAGGGCGATCATTACAGTTATGTGATCCGCACGGATCTGGAACAGGATTTCATCGTCGATGACGAGTATCTCTGGAACATGGATGACCATGTCGGTCTGGTTATGCCCGTAGAAAAGATGACTTTCACACTCAGGAAGTAGGTTCGATAGACGAATGATGCGTACATTTAAGTTTTCAAGAAAAAGCCTCGGGATCCCATATGCCGTTTTTCTGGTACTCTTTGTCGCGATGCCGCTCATCGTGCTGCTGTACTATGCCTTTACGAACGGGCAGGGTCAGTTTACGATCGCCAATCTGACCGGCTTCTTTACGGATCCAAACACGCTTGGAACCCTGTGCTACAGCTTTGCCATCGCGCTGGTGACAACGATTACATGTCTGCTGCTGGCTTATCCGACTGCCTACATACTTGCGACAAGCAGTCTGAAACAGAAGGAAGTCCTGCTGCTGCTCTTCATCATGCCCATGTGGATCAACTTTTCGCTCAGGATCACGGCGCTCAAGGAGATCCTGACGGTCATTGAGGGCAACCTGGCCAGATATCCGTTCCTGAACGCTGTGGTGGGTATGACATATGATTTCCTGCCGTTCATGATCCTGCCGATCTATAATACGATCTCCCGTCTGGATACCTCCCTGATCGAAGCCGCGAAGGACCTCGGGGCAAATGACAGGAGCGCCTTCTTTAAGGTGACACTGCCCTTATCCATGCCGGGAATCGTCAGCGGTGTCTCCATGGTATTTCTTCCGGCCATGACCAACTATGTGGTGCTCGATATGCTTTACAACAGCACATACATCATGGGCAGCCTGATCGGAAGCTATTTTGCCGCCTACAACTGGCATGGCGGATCCATGATCGCCCTGATCCTGCTGGCAATCATCATCCTCTTTACAGTTCTGACAAGGGGCATGGAGGATGACGACGCATCCTCGGGAATCGGAGGTGCACTGTTATGAAAAATACGGTTAAAAACGCGTTTATATGCCTGGTCCTTGTCTTTCTGTACGCTCCGATCCTGATCCTTGTGCTTTACAGTTTCACGACGGCGACAACGATCGGCGCCTTCAGGGGATTCTCCATGCATAACTATGTGACCCTGTTTACCACGCCGGAACTGAGGGCCATGATCATCGGGACACTGGTGCTGGCCGTTGGGGCTGCCTTCCTGGCAACCATCCTCGGAACCCTTGGCGCCATCGGATCATTTTACTCATCCCGCAGGGTCGGCACCTTTATGAATTCTCTGAATCAGGTGCCCGTCATCAATGCGGATGTCGTGACAGGCTTCTCGATCTGCATTCTGCTGGCTGTTGTCTGCGGGCTGAGCAAGGATACCTTTATCCCCCTGGTGATCGGCCATGTTGTGCTGTGCGCGCCTTTTGTCTATCTGTCAGTGATTCCGAAACTCAAGCAGATGGATTCGAGCATCTATGAAGCAGCGCTGGATCTGGGCGCAACGCCGGCTCAGGCGCTCCGGCGGGTGGTCATCCCGCAGATCGCGTCCGGTATCGTTTCCGGATTCGCGCTTGCGATCACCCTGTCGCTGGATGATTATTTCATTGCGACATATACAAAACCGGCTACGTTCGATACGATCAGCACCTATGTCGTGAATGCGACCAAAGGTTCCCAGACAACGATCAAGACCGCGCTGTGGGCGCTCTCTGCCGTGATCTTTGTGGTGGTCGCCCTGATCGTGGCTGTGTCAAACATACGCGCAGCGCGCGGCGGCAGGAAAGAGAGGGCCGGCATATGAGAAAAATCAGAATCATTACGGCATCTGTCCTGACGGGGGTTCTTCTGGTATCCATGGGAGGATCTGTCTTTGCTGTATCGAATCCCGCGCCGGATCCGGATAAGAAGGTTGTCCTTCGTGTCTGCAACTGGGAAGAGTACATCGACCTGGGCGAGTGGGAAGAGGATGAAGTCATTGATCTGGACAGCGGAGATATCTTCGGCGAGAATTCGATGGTCAGCGACTTTGAAGCCTGGTATCTGGAGACCTATGGAAAGGAAGTGGAGGTCGAATATTCCACTTTCGGAACCAACGAAGATCTTTACAATATGATCACGCTCGGAGATGTCTACGATATTGTATGTCCTTCCGAGTATATGTTCATGAAAATGATCGCAGAGGATATGCTTGTGCCTCTGTCTGACGCGTTTTTTGACGAGACGGATGAGAATAATTATTATATGCGCGGCATCTCTCCGTATATCAGGGATGTTTTCGAGGATCATGAGATCAACGGGGAGCAGTGGAGCAGGTATGCAGCCGGCTACATGTGGGGCGTGACGGGAATCGTCTACAATCCCGAAGCGCTCACGTATGAGGACGCCTCGACCTGGAAGGTCCTGAACGACCGCCGTTTTAACCGCCAGGTGACGATCAAGGACAATGTCCGCGATTCCTATTTTGCTGCCGTAGGCGCGATCAAATCCGATCTGCTCACCAGCGAAGCCTTTGTTTCAGATCCCGATTATCATGAGCGGCTGGAGCAGGAGATGAACGATGTTTCTCCCGAGACCATCCGCATGGTGCAGGATTATCTGCAGGATGTCAAGGACAATACATATTCCTTTGAGACCGATTCGGGAAAGGCAGATATGATCACCGGAAAGGTACTGGCCAATTACCAGTGGTCCGGCGACGCGGTCTATACCATGGACCAGGCGGATGAAGACGAGTACACGCTGAATTTTGCCGTGCCCAGGGAATCGACGAATATCTATTTCGACGGATGGGTCATGCTCAGGAGCGGGATCAGCCAGGATCCTGCCAAGCAGCACGCGGCGGAAGCTTTCATCAACTTCTGTTCCCGTCCCGACAATGCGATCCGGAATATGTACTACATCGGATATACATCTGTCATCAGCGGCGGCGATGACGGGCGGATCTTTGAATACGCCGACTGGAATTACGGTGCCGAAGAAGACGAGGAAGACGTGACGGATTACAGGCTGGGCTATTTCTTCAGCGAAGATCCCGATGATGAGGACTATATCCTGACGGTTCCGACTGAACAGCTGCAGCGCCAGCTCGGTTCCCAGTATCCTTCGGTTGAAGCCATCAACCGCTCCTCCATCATGGTTTATTTTGACGGGGAGGAGAATGAGGCGATCAACAGGATGTGGATCAATGTGCGCTGCTTCAACATTCATGATGTGCCCGTCTGGGCCTGGATCCTGGCAGCGGTGACTGCAGCGGCTCTTCTGTGGATCTGGATCGGCATACGTAGACGGCAGCGTTACATGTAGGACAGGGAAGGCAGGGGACATCGGTAAAGTCCCCGGAAGAAGGGTGCGTTTGCATGAAGTACAGATATCTCCTGTTTGATCTTGACGGAACACTCACGGACAGTGCCGAGGGCATTACGAAGTGTGTTCAGTATGCCATGCACAGCTTTGGCTTTGAGGAGCCGGATCTGAATAAGCTCCGGTGTTTTGTCGGTCCGCCTCTGGCAGATATGTTCATGCAGTACTGCGGCTGGACCAGAGAACAGGCGGAAGCGGCGATCGGCAAATACCGGGAGCGCTTTCAGGCAAAGGGCATGTTTGAGAACAGCGTCTACGAAGGAATCCCTGAGGTCCTTCGGATGCTTGCGCAGGACCGGCAGGATGGACAGGAAAAAAGAGTGCTCGTTGTCGCTTCCTCAAAACCCGAAAAGTTTGTCCGGATCATTATGGAGCATTTCGGGATCCTTCAGTATTTTGACGAAGTGGTCGGCGCATCTCTGGATGGAAAACTCTCGAGGAAGGTCGATATCATCGCGGAAGTGTTCAGGCGCCTGGGGCTTACACCGGAGCAGAAGAACGAGGTCCTGATGATCGGAGACAGAAACCACGATGTCCTCGGCGCGAAAGAAGCAGGTGTTGACTGCCTGGGTGTGTACTACGGCTTTGCCGATCCGGGGGAACTGGAAGAAGCAGGGGCGGATTATATTGTGGACACCGTGGAAGAAATGGGAGAACTGTTGAGGCGGATCTGAAAAATCTGTTGACAAGACCCGCTGTGAATGGTATAGTACAGACTGTTCGTCAGAGAATGCAGATGCGTTTTCCGGACAAAGCTGCGATAGTGGTACAGTTGGTAGTACGCCGCCTTGCCAAGGCGGAGATCGCGGGTTCGAGTCCCGTCTATCGCTTTTTTTGTGCAGAAAATGAGGAACCCCTGCGGGCTTTATGGTCTGACGGCTGTTTCCTCCCGCGGAAGAAATGTGGTAGAATAAATGAATATCAGGTAAAGGAGAATAATCATGACAGATTCGATCTCAAGGATAAAAAAGAATATCGCACTCGTTCTGGTCGGGATGGAACAGGTAACGGATCTGATGCTTGCAGCTTTTCTGGCAGGAGGCCATGTGCTGCTGGAGGATATGCCCGGAACCGGAAAAACGATGCTCGCCAGGGCGATGGCCGGATCCATGGACTGCGATTTCCGCCGGATCCAGTTCACGCCGGATCTGCTTCCCGGTGATGTGACGGGCATCAGCTTTTATCATCCTGAAAAAGGCGGCTTTATCTTCCGGAAGGGACCGGTCTTCACCAATATTCTGCTGGCGGATGAGATCAACCGGGCGACGCCGAGGACACAGTCCGCCCTCCTGGAATGTATGGGAGAAGGACAGGTGAGTGCTGACGGGGAGACCAGAACCCTTCAGGAGCCGTTTTTCGTGATCGCAACGCAGAATCCGGTGGAAACATATGGCTGTTTTCCTCTGCCGGAGGCCCAGCTGGACCGGTTCCTGATGAAGCTGGACATGGGACAGATCAGTGCGCAGCAGGAGCGCGCCATGCTTGACAGGTTCATCACGGATGAACCGCAGAGGAACCTCTCAGCAGTCGTCTCGAAAGAGGAAGCAGCCGGCCTTAGAAAGGCGTGCCGTGATGTGTATGTACACGCTGACCTGCGGGACTATATGGTGGCGCTGACGCAGAGGACACGCCGCAGCACGGATTCTTCCGCAATCCGGGAGGGAGTCAGCCCGCGCGGGACACTTGCCCTGCTTCGGGCATCCCAGGGGTATGCCATGGTGCAGGGAAGGGATTACGTGACACCGGAGGATGTCCAGGCCGTTGCCGTAAGCGTTCTCGCGCATCGATGCATCAACACGGCTTCGGATCCGGGACAGAACCGCGAACAGATCCGTACATTGATGCGTTCGGTTGCCGTACCGACAGAGGAGTGGACAAAGCCATGATGCTGGTGTTTGTGCTGCTGGCGGGAGTGCTTTTGTTCCTGGCCGGTAAAATATACGAACGGACATGGGCCAGGGGCCTGGAAGCCGGGATCTCTTTCAGCCGTGACAAGGTATATGCCGGCGATACGATCAGGCTCACCGAGGAGATCGTAAACAGAAAGAAGCTTCCGGTGCAGGAAATGGAAGCCGGTTTCAGGATCCCGCGTGGTGTGCGTTTTCACGGAGCGGAAAATGTCGTTGTCAGTGACTATGTCTATAAGCGGGACATTTTCTCCCTCCGCCCCATGGAGGCGGTCAGAAGGACCTTTCAGATGACCTGCATGAAAAGGGGGCGGTACCGCGTTGACCGGATCACCCTCAGAGCGTGGTCTTTTTTTCACAGAAAGAAATATGAGATTTCGGTTCCGTGTGACAGGGAACTGCTGGTCTGTCCGGGTTTCATAGATATATCCGGGATCCGTAATCATTGCGACGTCCTGATGGGGACAGCGCAGAGCAGGCGTACGCTGTTTGAGGATCCTTTTGCCTTCAACGGGATCAGGGAATACCAGCCGGCCGATCCGGTAAACAGGATCAACTGGAGGGCTACGGCCAGAACACAGGAACTGATGGTCAATACCTACGCGTCGGTCCGCTCGGAGCAGTATATGATCTTTCTGGATGTGGCTGATGAACGGATCATCAAAGAGGAAAAAGAGGTCGAGGCAGGGATAAAGGCAGCCGCTTCCCTGTGCCGACGCCTGATCAGGGACGGACAGGCGGCCGGTATGGCGGTCAATTCGGATCCGCCCGTCTTTTTTGAACCGCAGCGTGGCGCTCAGCACCTGGCGAATATCGAATACTTTCTGACAGGGGAACTGAAAGGACGCAGGACGGCGGACCTGACCGGGCTGGTGCGTGAGTTCACCATGAACCGCCCACAAAGCAGCCGGAGCGATCAGACAGGTGAACTGATCCGGATCCTGATCTCAAAAAATCCGGACGCTGCCGAACAGATCAGGGAGGCGGCAGACGGCGAGGGAGCCGGTCCGGGGCCGTTCGTTCTTGTGACACCGTATCTGGACGGCGGTGAAGAAAAACTTGGTGTAAGGACCATATAAAGCCCATTGGCCTGGAAGGCTGAAGGAAGAACATGAAAAGGAGCTGCCCGGATGGACAGGAGGAACCCGGTGAAGTACAGGAATCTGTGTAAGGAACTTCTCTCAAGCGCGCATATCGGACTGATCCTGCCGCTTTTTGTTCCGATGATCTGTCTGCT
>JAGCAV010000125.1 GCA_017652545.1 Lachnospiraceae bacterium | reverse complement strand
GCAAAGGCAACGGAAGCGATGGCCCAGGCAGTGGAAGCTTCCAAAACGGCCCAGGCACCGCCTGTTCACTATGAGATCCACGATATGGACGAACTGACGGAAAGAATGGACCAGATGATCGGCCTGCTGGAGCGCAATGCGAAGGCGCAGGCAAGGAATGCGCAAAGGCGCGGCTTTTTCAGGTAAACACTGCCATAAAGGAGGCCCGCCGATATGAAAAAAGTACACAGAAGAAAGATGGATGACAGCTCATCCAACAATGTCTGGCGTTCCTACTCCGACATGATGTCCGGACTTTTGCTGCTGTTCGTCCTGATCATGGCGGTCTGCCTGATGCAGGCCCAGAAAAATTATACGGAAAAGCTGGCTGAGCAGGCCAAGCTGCTGCAGAGTCAGAGCGATCTGGCACAGAGCCAGAGTGACCTGGAGCAGAGCCAGAACAAGATCTCCCTCCAGCAGGAAAGGCTGGATGAACAGGAATCCGAACTGGCCGCGCAGGAATCCACGCTGGCTGAGCAGGCTGCGTCGCTGGCTGAACTGCAGGCGATCCTCGAGGACCAGAAGCTCCGGCTGGAGCAGAAGGAAGCGGAGGTCAATGAGAAGGATTCGCTGCTGGCGCAAAGAGATGCGCAGCTGACCCAGAAGGAGTCAGAACTGACACAGTCCCAGAACGAGCTGAATGCAGCCAATGAGCTGATGATCTCGCAGCAGCAGAGGATCGACCAGATCGTCGGCGTCAAGGCGGATCTGATCGCAGCCCTCAACCAGGAATTTGCCGCCAACCAGATCAATGTGCAGATCGACCGCCAGACAGGCGCGATCCTGCTTGATTCCTCCGTGCTCTTTGAGTTCAGTGAGAGCGAGCTCACCGAAGCGGGGCAGGAGATCCTGAATGAAGTGCTTCCGCTGTACTGTCATGTACTGCTCTCCGATGAGTATGTCAATTATGTGGCGGAGGTGATCATCGACGGCTATACCGATTCCGTCGGCGACTATGTCAGCAATATGAGCCTTTCCCAGGGCAGGGCCTATGCTGTGGCGGAATACCTTCTGTACAGCATGGAAGGTTTCCTGAACGAGGAAGAGCGGCAGGAGCTGATGGGAAAACTGACTGCCAACGGCAAGTCCTCGAGCAACCCGATCCTGCGCGAAGACGGCACGGAAGACCCGGATGCCTCCAGACGTGTGGAGATCAAATTCCGTCTGACAGACGAGGAAATGCTGACAGAACTTCAGGCAATCATCGAAGAGAGCCAGCAGAAGCTGGCGCAGATGGGGACCGATACAGCAGCGGCGGGAGCGGCCGGTCAGGCAGACCAGGCAGCCGCCCCGTAACGCGAACATGACAAAATTGCACATCAGAGCCGGAAGATGACGGCCCCTTTTTGCGGAAGGAGATGGAAATGCCCGGTTTTTCACAGATCATAGGCAGAGAAGATATCGTCAGGCACCTGCAGGATGCTGTCCGCGCAGGCAAGGTCAGCCATGCGTATCTGCTGGAGGGAGAGACCGGAACCGGCAAGCTCCTGCTGGCACGCACCTTCGCGCAGGCGCTGCAATGCCGGCAGATGGACGGAGACTGCTGCGGAACGTGCCCTGACTGCAGGCAGGCGGAGGGGAATAATCATCCGGACATCATCTATATCACGCATGAAAAGCCCGGGCTGATCAGTGTGGATGAGGTCAGGGAGCAGCTGGTGGCTGACGCTGTCATCCGCCCCTATTCGGGCAGATATAAGATCTACATCATGGAAGATGCCCAGAAAATGAATCCGTCCGCCCAGAACGCGCTGCTCAAGACTCTTGAGGAGCCGCCGGAGTATGTGGTGATCATGCTGCTCACGAACAATGCCCAGAGCCTGCTTGAGACGATCCGTTCACGCTGTGAGATGATCCGCCTGAAACCGGTACGGGATGACCTGGTTGAAAAGTACCTGATGGAACATCTTCAGGTCCCGGATTACCAGGCAAGGCTGTGTCTGGCGTTTGCCCGGGGCAGCATCGGAAGAGCCATGGAACTGGCGGCTTCGGATGATTTTGCCCAGATCAGAAGAACGGCGCTTATGGTGGCTGCCAGGGCGCGCGACATGGATGTCCAGCAGCTTTCCGCGATCGTCAGGGAGATGTCTCAGTTTAAGGTGTCCATAGGTGATTTCCTGGACATCCTGGCTGTGTGGTACAGGGATGTGCTGTATTTTAAAGCCACGACAAAGGCGGACGCCCTGATCTTCAGAGAGGAACTGGCTCAGATCCGGGCAAGCGCCCGCCTGAGTTCCTATGAGGGGATCGAGACGATCCTCCGCGCGATCGAAAAAGCCAAGGCCAGGATCGAGGCCAACGTGAACTTTGACCTGGCGATCGAGCTTTTGTTTATGACAATTAAGGAGAACTGACCTATGGTTAAGGTTGCAGGAGTCCGCTTCAGGGGCTCCGGTAAAATATACTGGTTTGATCCCGGGGACCTTGAGGTCCGTCCGGGTGCGCATGTGATCGTCGAAACGGCGAGAGGTTCCGAATACGGGGTCGTTTCCGGCCCGCTGCGGGAGCTGCCGGAGGAAAAGATCACCCAGCCTCTTCGGAGCATTATCCGGGTGGCGAGCGAGGAAGACGAATCCAGGGCGGAAGAAAACCGCAAAAAGGAACAGGAGGCGTATGCCCTCTGCAAGGAAAAGATCCGCAAGCACGGCCTCGACATGAAGCTGATCGACGCGGAGTATACGTTTGACAACAGCAAGATCCTGTTCTACTTCACCGCGGACGGGCGGGTGGATTTCAGAGAACTGGTCAAGGATCTGGCAGGCGTTTTCAGGACAAGGATCGAGCTTCGCCAGATCGGCGTCAGGGACGAGACCAAGATCCTGGGAGGGATCGGGATCTGCGGACGTCCTCTGTGCTGTCATACCTACCTGACGGACTTTGTGCCGGTGTCCATTAAGATGGCAAAGGAGCAGAATCTGTCGCTGAACCCGTCCAAGATCTCCGGTGTCTGCGGACGGCTGATGTGCTGCCTGAAAAACGAGGAGGAGACCTACGAATACCTGAACAAGAAGCTTCCGGCAATCGGAGAGACGGTCACGACACCGTCCGGTACCCGGGGGGAGGTCGCGCAGGTATCTGTTCTGCGTCAGAAGGTCCGTGTGATCATCATGGAAAACGACGAAAAAGAGATCCATGAGTATGATGTGGACGAGCTTTCATTCCAGTCAAAAAAAGGGAAGGCAAAGAAAGAGAATCACCGGGAGAACCGCCGGGACAACGCAAAATCCGGATCCGAGCCCGGCGTGAACGAGGAACACAGGCGCGAGAAAAGCGAGAAGAACAAGCCGGCTGCCAATACGGCTGAGAATGCCGGCGAAGACGCCGCCCGTGATAAGGTAAAAGAGACAGAAGGAACAGCTTCCAAAAACAGAAGGAACCGGCGCAGGAGAGGCGGCAAAGGCAGCAGGGAAGGGGAAGGGAATGTCACCGGCTGAGGATCTCCTGAAGGAAGGGGAACGGGTTGACGACCTGCAGATCTCCGGGCTGATGTTCAT
>JAGCAV010000124.1 GCA_017652545.1 Lachnospiraceae bacterium | reverse complement strand
CTTTCATTCTTCTTTTCGATCAGGTCCCGGTATTCAGCCGGCATCTCATCACTGTGTCCGATGTAGTATGCATACAGGCTCTTGATCATGCTCTGCGCCTTGTCCTCCTCACCCTTGGCAATCGGGTTGGTGTACACATGATCAAACATGAAAAGGCGAAGTGCACGCATGGCTTCCAGGGTTTCGGCAGACATGCCGATCTCATGCTCGGTACTGTTTTCGATCACGTCATGGATGAGTCTGTCAAGCCGTTCACGTGTCGAGAAGCCGAGCGCCTGACGCATCTGCACGGGAATATCTTCTTCTGTCAGGATCCCCGCCCGCTCGGCGTCATCGATATCATGATTGATATAGGCGATCTTGTCACAGAAGCGCACGACACAGCCTTCCATGGTATGCGGACTGCCGGCGGTTCTGTGGTTGAGGATCCCGTCCCTGACTTCCCAGGTCAGGTTCATCCCCTTTCCGTCTTTTTCAAGGACCTCCACGATCCGCACACTCTGCTGATAATGAGCGAAGCCTTCCGGACAGATCTCATTCAGCGCCCGTTCCCCGGCATGGCCGAAGGGCGTGTGTCCCAGGTCATGTCCCAGCGCGATCGCGTCCGTCAGGTCCTCGTTGAGCCGCAGGGCTCTTGCGATCGTCCGTGACAGCTGAGACACTTCCAGTGTGTGCGTCAGCCTGGTCCGGTAGTGATCCCCGATCGGGCTCAGGAAGACCTGCGTCTTGTGCTTCAGCCTCCGGAAAGCCTTGCAGTGCACGATCCTGTCCCTGTCCCGCTGATAGCAGGTACGTATATCGCAGGGTTCCTCGTATCTGTCCCTGCCGGCGCTCTTTGCCGAGAATGCGGCTCCTTCCGCCAGGATCTGCATCTCAAGCTGCTCTGTACGCTCTCGAATCGTCATATTTTCCTCTTCACTCATGAAACGGTATAATCTTCGCTTGTCGCTCGTTATCCTATCAGCCCCTGACGGGGCTGATAGGATACATTATAAATCCCGCAATAATCAGTAGCAAGGCGTTTTTTATTCAGCCGCTCTTCCATCCGGTGCAGCGCAGTGTTCCCCTGTGTTGTCTGATCACGATGGCGCCGTCCGTGTCTGTCCTGCAGCAGCGGGTTCCGGCCTGCTTAAGCCTGTACAGGACCGTCTGTGCCGGATGTCCGTAACGGTTGTTGCGGCCGCAGGAGACCACAGCCGTTTCAGGATGCAGCAGGTCAAGAAGTTCCTGTGAGGTTGCGTTCCCGGACCCATGGTGACCCGCTTTTAAGATCAGATGGATCGTCCCGGGGCCGGAACTGCCCTGCAGGCCGGCATTCTCCCTGACAAACCGTTCTTCCCCTTCTTTTTCCAGATCTCCCATCATCATAAGGATCACATCCCCATACCGGACCTGAAGGACCATTGATTTCATGTTGGCATCGTCCCGGGCAGCCCTGATATCATCCCGCGAAGGATACAGACAGATGATCCCGTCTTCCCTTCTGCGCTCCGTGCGGTAAAAGGGATCTTCCACCAGGATATGATCACCGGGCATCAGCGTCCTGGTCGGGATCCGTAATCCTGCTGCCTTCACGGCAAGCTTCGCAGCCGCTTCATCCGTAAACAAGTCACGTCCGGCTTTATCAGCGTCCGTATCTATATGGGCCAACGCCTTCGTTCCCTGTATATCTCCTGCTGATGTAAAATAAACAGCGTCTATGCTCACATCCGCACAATTGTTCCCTAGAAGGTTTCGCTCATATGTATCGAACAGTTCTTCCATTCCATTGATGTGATCATGATCTCCGTGTGTAACGAAAACACCGTCCAGCCGGTCGATCCCGTAATACTTCAGTGCCGGCGAGACCCGTCTGCTCCACACGTTTTCGACACTGCTGCTCCCGCAGTCGACCAGGTAGTTCCGCCCATACAGACGGATCAGGGTACAGTCCCCCTGTCCGACATCGAGGAATACGCCGCCGAATGAAGGGTGGATCCGGAATGCCAGGATCCCGATGCCTCCCGCAAAAAGCAGCAGGAAGATCGCGCGCCGTGCGGAGACGCTCTTTCTCCTGCCCGGCTTTTTGCTCCGCTTTCTGATATGCTTTCCTCCGCCGGTCCGGTCTGTACGCCTTCCGGCATGCGCTGCCGCCAGCCAGATTCCCAGAACGACATAATAGGCAGCGATCTGCCACCATCCCGGCCTTCCGGTGATCAGTACACCACCAGGCAGCTTTCTCTCCATACGGCAGATCAGCAGAAAGAAACGTACAAGCCAGGAACAGACCGACAGGACAAAACGGCCGGCGTTCACCTGCCATACCGCGAGAAGGCTGCCGATACAGCCGAATATGAACAGCAGGCTCATGCAGGGGAGGATTGCCATGTTCGCCAGAAAGGACCAGGGTGTGATCTGATAACTGAAAAAAGCTGAGATCGGAAATGTCCCCAGGCAGATCGCCAGAGAGGATGCGATTGCCCTTTGAGCCTTCCGTCTTTTTTCACCTCCTCTCTTTTT
>JAGCAV010000123.1 GCA_017652545.1 Lachnospiraceae bacterium | reverse complement strand
CCATGGGAGAAGTAATATTAACGATGAAAGGCATCGACAAGTCTTTCCCGGGCGTACACGCACTGGATCATGTAGATCTGGAAGTGCGTAAAGGCGAAGTGCACGCGCTGATGGGAGAGAACGGAGCGGGGAAATCCACGCTGATGAAGGTGCTGACGGGGATCTACTCGAAGGACAGCGGGACGATCACCTATGAGGGAAGGGAAGTGGAATTTTCCAACCCGAGGGAGGCGCAGGCCGCGGGGATCGTCATCGTCCACCAGGAGCTGAACATGATGAGCCATCTGACGGTGGCGCAGAACATCTTCATCGGACGGGAGATCATGAGGGGAAAACTCATCGACGACGCCCGCATGAATGAAGAGGCAAGGAAACTGTTTGCGCAGCTGAACATAGACATCAACCCGGCGGAGAAGATGGGGAACCTGACGGTCGGGAAGCAGCAGATGTGCGAGATCGCGAAGGCCATCTCCCACGAGGCGAAGGTCATCATTTTCGACGAACCTTCGGCGGCGCTGACGGAGGCGGAGATCGAGGAACTGTTCAAGATTATCCGGGATCTTCGGGCGAAGCAGATGGGGATCGTGTACATATCCCACCGGATGGACGAGATCAAGGTCATCACGGACCGCGTGACGGTGATGCGTGACGGCGGGTATGTGGGGACGCTCATCACGGAGGAGTGCACGAAGAACGACATCATCAACATGATGGTGGGCCGTGTGATCTATGAAGACCCGAAGACGCAGAGCATGGTACCGCCGGATGCGCCGGTCGTGCTGAAGGTGGAGCACCTGAACGCGGGGCGCATGGTGCGCGACGTCAGCTTCGAGCTGCATAAGGGAGAGATCCTGGGCTTCTCGGGACTGATGGGAGCGGGCCGGACGGAGACGGCGCGGGCGCTGTTCGGGGCGGACCCGAAGGAGAGCGGCGACATCTACGTGAACGGGAAGAAGGTAGACATCAAAAATCCCATCGACGCGGTAAAACTGGGCATCGGATATCTCTCCGAGGACCGCAAGCGGTACGGGATCGTAGTGGGCAAGACAGTGGCGGAGAACTCGACGCTGGCATGCCTGGAAGACTTCATGAACGGCATCTTCATCGACAAGAAGAAGGAAGCGCAGGTCACGCAGAAATATGTGGACCGGCTGAAGACGAAGACGCCGGGGATCGACCAGCTGGTGATCAACCTTTCGGGCGGCAACCAGCAGAAGGTGGTCGTGGCGAAGTGGCTGGTAAAGAACTGCGACATCCTGATTTTCGACGAGCCGACGAGGGGCATCGATGTAGGCGCGAAGAGCGAGATCTATCATCTGATGAACGAGCTGGCGGCGGAAGGAAAATCGATCATCATGATCTCGTCGGAGATGACGGAGATTTTGAGGATGAGCGACCGGATCGTGGTTATGTGTGAGGGGAAGAAGACGGGCGAGATCGACATCGCGGAAGCGACCCAGGAAAAGATCATGCACGCCGCGACCCTTAGAAGTTAGGAGGAGACAAAGATGTCAGGAAATGAAAAGAAAGGGAATGCGTTCACAAACAATCCCGTCGTGCGGGCCATCGGCCTGCAGAAGATCGTCGTCGTGATCGCGGTAATTCTGCTGGCTTTGTTTTTCAGCATCAAAAGCCCGGCGTTCCGTCAGTACGCAACGATCGTAAGTATTCTGGATTACTCATACTACATCAGCTTCATGGCAATCGGCGTCACCTTCTGCCTGATCTCCGGCGGTAATGACCTGTCCGTCGGTACCGGTATGATCTGCTACAGCCTGATCGGCGGTTATCTGGTTCAGCATTATCATGTACCGGTTCTCATCGGAATGCTGGTTACCATCCTCTGCGGACTGATCATGGGTACGGTCAACGGTCTTATGGTTTCGGTCATGGATCTGCCTCCGTTTATCGCGACGCTGTGTACGATGCTGATCAACCGCGGTCTTGGTTCCGTATTTACCCACGGCATGGCGGTCTCATGGCCGGCGGCGACCTCCCCCGGAGGATGGTTCCGCTCCCTGTTCAAGATCCGGACGGCAAGCAATACCATTTTCCCGGTCGGCTTTGCCATTGTCATCGTGTGCATTCTCGTGATGACGCTCATCCTGAACAAGACCAAGATCGGACGGTATATCATCGCGATCGGCAGCAATAAGGAAGCGGCAAGGCTTTCGGGCGTAAACGTCGTAGCCTATCAGACTTCCGCCTATATCATCTCCGGTTTCTTTACCGGTCTTGCCGGCATCGCCTATGCAGCCGTATTCATGTCTTCCGTGGCCCCCGGAACCGGTGCCGGACTGGAGCTGGATGCCATCGGCGGCGCGATCATCGGCGGGACTTCCATGAAAGGCGGTCTCGGCAGCGTGGTCGGAACCCTGCTCGGCGTGTTTGTCATGTCCCTCTTAAAGACCGGTCTGCCGTACATCGGACTGCAGGCAAACTGGCAGCAGATCATCACCGGCATTGTTCTGATCGTCGCCATCTATATTGACGTCCTGAAGAACAAGACGACCCAGTGACAGTGAACAAAAAGTACAAATTCTTTCCAAACGAAAACGTTCGTCATGGAACTTTTTCACAGATTGTTCACTTGATTTTGCCCTTTACCGGGATTATAATTCTATTTGCAGTGAGATATGTGCCGCAGCAGTATGCGGATAACATATAGCGTTTCATGTAACTTTTTATCAAAGGAGGAACACATCATGAAGAAGAGATTATTAGGTCTCGCACTCGCAGCAGCTATGGTTGGATCGATGGTAGGCGCTACCGTTGCTCATGCAGCAGATTATTCAGGCCTTTCCATTGAGATCATTTCCAAAGGTTTCCAGCATCAGTACTGGCAGGCAGTTCTGAAAGGTGCCGAGCAGAAAGCTGATGAGCTTGGCTGCACCATCAACTTCGTTGGACCGGCGAACGAGTCCGCATACGATGAGCAGCTGTCCCAGCTGAATTCCGCTATCGATGCTAATCCGAGCGCAATCGGTCTGGCTGCACTGAGCACAGAGACCTGCCTGGATGCAATCGCAAAAGCACAGGAAGCCGGCATCCCGATCATCGGATTTGACTCCGGCGTACCGGGCGCTCCGGAAGGTGCAATCTGGGCAAATGCTTCCACAGACAACTATGCAGCAGGCGCTATGGCTGCTGAGAAAGTTTACGAAGCAGTCAAAGACCGCATCGCAGCTGCTGAAGGCACCGTACGTGTAGGTGTTTCCGCACAGGATGCTGTTTCTGAGTCTGTTGTAAACCGTGGCCTTGGTTTCATCGACAAATTTGCTGAGCTGGCAGGCGCTGACGGATACGGCGTGAAGCTGGAAGGCAATGAGAGATATGTCAACGATGCTACCTGCGAGCAGGCTGACGATGCCAAGATCGTGATCGAGACTCTGGTACCGGCACAGGTTACTGCTGAGCTGTCCGCAATCGACTGCCAGACCCTGCTGAACAAAGATGATATCATTGCTCTGTACGGCTCCAACCAGCACTCCGCAGAAGCTATGGTAACCGCAAACGAGAACCTGCAGAAACTCGGATCCGGCGAAGGCCAGGTTATTGGTGCAGGCTTCGACTCCGGCGCTGTTATCAAAGCTGCTGTTGCTGACGGAACTTTCCTTGGCGCAATCACCCAGGCTCCGGTAGCCATGGGCGAAGCCATTGTTGACCTGTGCTGCAAGGCTGCTTCCGGCGAGGAAGTTGCTGATGTTGACACCGGCTGCCAGTGGTACACCGCTGAGAACATGAACGACGAAGAGATCGCACAGAACCTGTACGACTAAT
>JAGCAV010000122.1 GCA_017652545.1 Lachnospiraceae bacterium | reverse complement strand
GGCAGGGGATCATTTACATTCCGGCACTCTTCCTGTTAAAAACCATGCTTGGAGAGAACGGCCTGGTCTGGGCTCAGCCGGCTGCGGATCTTCTCTCGATGGTTATTGTGGTGATCCTGTATTCATTGACTGTCAGAAAGATGATCGCGGAAGCTGACATATAGGAAAAAAGGAGAATGAACATGGCTTTTGATTATAAAAAGGAGTACAAAGAGTTTTATATGCCGAAGAACAGGCCCGGCATTGTTACCGTGCCATGCATGAATTATCTGGCTGTTCGCGGACATGGTGATCCAAATGCAGAGGACGGAGATTACAGGCAGTCGATCGGCCTGCTCTACGGCATTGCATTTACCATAAAGATGAGCAAAAAAGGTGACCATCAGATCGATGGATATTTCGATTATGTCGTTCCTCCGCTTGAGGGATTCTGGTGGCAGGATGGCGTGGCAGGGGTCGACTATTCTCACAAGGAAAACTTCGAGTGGATTTCTGTCATCCGTCTGCCCGATTTTGTCACAAAGGCGGACTTTGACTGGGCAATTGAGGAAGCGACAAAGAAAAAGAAAACGGATTTCTCAAAAGTAGAATTCATGACATATGATGAGGGTCTGTGCGTACAGTGCATGCACATCGGCCCCTACGATGATGAGCCTGCGACAGTCGCATTGATGCATGAGTTCATGGAGCGGCAGGGTTATGTACTGGACATCACCGATCAAAGACTTCATCACGAGATATATCTGAGCGATGCCAGAAAGGTCGCGCCGGAAAAGCTGAAGACCGTGATCCGGCATCCGATACGGGAGCAGATGCATTTTTAAGACAACTGGATCAGAAGCAAAATGGAGGAAAAACAATGAATTCAAACGACTGCACCATTCGACTGGAAAGACCTGAAGACTACAGGGAAGTTGAGAATCTCATCAGAGAATCGTTCTGGAACGTGTACCGTCCGGGATGCAGTGAGCACTACGTGATCCATGTACTCCGGGACGATCCGGCTTTCATCAGGGAACTGGATTTCGTCATGGAGCAGGATGGCAGGCTGATCGGGCAGAATATGTTTATGAATACGATCATCGAAGCAGACGATGGCAGGGTGATCCCTGTTCTGACAATGGGACCGATCGGCATCACTCCGGAGCTAAAACGTAAGGGCTATGGAAAGATGCTGCTCGATTACTCCCTGGAGAAAGCGACGGGGCTCGGATACGGCGCTGTTCTGTTTGAGGGCAATATTGGGTTCTATGGCAAGTGCGGATTCACCTATGCACGTGAGTTCGGTATCCGTTACCATGACCTGCCGGAGGGTGCGGACGATTCGTTCTTTCTCTGCAGGGAACTGAGACCGGGATATCTTGACGGCATCACGGGAGTTTACCAGACGCCCGGGGGTTATTATGTGAATGATGCTGATGTAGAGGAATTCGATAAAGGATTCCCGCCCAGGGAGAAACTGAAGCTTCCGGGCCAGATTTTTTAAACGAATGCCGGGGGGCATGCGGAACCATGAAAAAGACATACATCACAACAATGCCCGACCATATCGGAGCATTTCTGAAGGCAAGCGAGTGCTTCGCTTCTCACGGGATCAACATCACCCGGGTCAGCTACAATAAAGCGGTTGATTCCCATACGCTGTTCATTGATGTGGATGGAGATGAAAAGGAACTGGAGAAAACAGACAGTGAACTGAAGCGGATCGGGTACCTGCAGACAGACAAAAACGAAAACAGCATCGTGCTCATTGAGTTCATGCTCAGGGATGTTCCAGGAAGCGTGACGGAGGTGCTGAAACTGATCCAGCAGTTTCATCTGAACATCTCCTACATCAGTTCGCAGGAAAACGGATCATCCTACCAGGCCTTCAAGATGGGACTGTTCCTGGAAAACGAGAACACGCTGAAGGCGTTCGTGAGGGAGGCGCAGAAGCTCTGCCCGGTCCGGGTCCTGGATTACAATCATTCCGAGCGGGTATATGACAACAGCATCTTTTATCAGTCCTTCGTTTCCGGGCTGATGCAGCTGATCGGCCTTCCGGAAGCAAAGCGGGATGAGCTGCTTGTCAATTCCAACCTGGTGATGCAGATGCTTGATGAGAAAGGCCTTTCTCCATTCAAGACCTTCGAAAGCATCAGCAAGTTCGCAGAACTCCTTTCCGTGTGCCGGGGCGAAGCCTTCGTTCCCCGCGTCACCAGGCACCAGATCACGGAGAACACACAGATCATCCTGATCGAACCGCCCTGCGGAAGCAATACGGCGATCCTGCGCAGTGCCGGTGAAACGCTGTTTATAGACAGCGGCTATGCCCTGTACCGGGAAGAGATGCTGAAGCTGTTCCGGGACCTGCTGCCTGAATATGACCGGATGACGAAGCGCATCTTCATCACGCATGCCGATGTCGATCACTGCGGACTGCTGCCGTTATTTGATGAGATCCTGGCCAGTCGAAAGACAAAAGACTGCCTTGAGATGGAATACAGCAAAGAGAACGGCTACCGGGAACAGAACCCGCTTCACAGGCCATATGTCAGCATCTGTAAAGCGCTGACGCTCTATGCGCCGCCGGATCCGGGGAAGATCAGGGCCGTGTGGGACACGCTGAATGAACAGGAAAAGCCCCTGGAGCAGATGGGATTCTTCGATTTCGGGGAATTGCACTTTGAAGTCTATCAGGGTAAGGGAGGGCATCTGCCCGGAGAGACGGTGCTCATCGACTATCGCCATCATCTTGCGTTTACCGGGGACATCTATATCAATATGCATGGAATGACAAGGGAGCAGGCGGCATATAATCAATACGCGCCGGTGCTGATGACTTCTGTGGACACGGATCCTGCTCTTTGCGCGACAGAACGCAGCGACGTGATGCAGCGCCTTGGCGCCGGGAAATGGAAAATATTCGGTGCCCACGGCATGATGAAAGAATACAGCCTCTGTGTGGAACCGGCGCAGTAAAACGGGAAGGAACAGGAACGTGACGATGACAGAAAAGGAGAAGGATCCGGCAGGAAACGAGGCAGAAAATATGGATCATGCCGGGAGAGCAAGGGAACTGTTTTTTGAAGGATACAACTGCGCGCAGGCAGTCGCCTGTGCGTTTGGCGACCTGACCGGGCTGGATGTCAGAACGGCTGCGCGGCTCGCTTCCTCTTTCGGGGGAGGGATGGGACGCCTTCGCGAAGTCTGCGGGACAGTCAGCGGCGCGCTGCTTGTGCTTGGAATCCTGTACGGATATGATGATCCGGAAGATCCGCAGGCAAAGACTGCCCACTATCATCTGGTACAGGAATTTGCCCGCCGCTTTCGTGAGAAGAACGGCACGATCATCTGCCGGGAACTTTTGAAGGATGTGAAGACAAAACCCGGGGACACGCCAGAGATGCGGACCCCGGAATTCTACGCCGCGCGCCCCTGCCTGCGTCTTGTGGGCGAGGCTGCAGCCATCGTGGACGAGATGATACGCGAACGAAGCAGATAACAGAATCAGAGATCAGGCACCGAGCGGGCTGCCGCAGTATTCGCAGCACCCTTTTGCGTTGGGAACGGTACTGGCCTTGCAGAACGGGCAGATCACGGCGGCCTTCGGAGCGGCCGCTTCATCGATCTCATCGCGGACGGTCTGGCGGGCGCCGGTCAGGATCTCAACGATCTCGTTGCCCATCTTTTCATATTCCCTGTAATCAACACTCAGAGCCCTGGGCTCGTTCTGGATCGTGGATGCCGCGGCATTCAGAACACCCATTAATCCTTTTGCGTTGGCTGTCGGAGCAGGCGGGGTCACCTCCACGTTGCTGTTGTTGAGCCGGAAGCTGATCTCATCAAAGTAGGGATGGTTGACATTGATGATGATATAGAAATTATAGTCATACGTATACCTGGGTGGATCGTAGCTGACTTCTTTCCCTTCCTGATCTTTCTGCTTAAGCTCTGTTTTGCTTTCCCGCACATCCAGCCGGCAGCCGGTCACGTCTGAGTAATCCAGGACATCCGGATTGGCTTCGGCAAGGTTC
>JAGCAV010000121.1 GCA_017652545.1 Lachnospiraceae bacterium | reverse complement strand
GGAAACTGACCATCACACGGGAAGGTCTGAAGATGGCCGTCCATATGGCTGTGAGGCTGGTCTATCTGGTGGCGGGGTCTTCCGTCATGACACTGACAACAACTCCGAACAACCTGACAGACGGTATGGAGAAAGGCCTTGGATTTCTGAAGAAGATCCATGTGCCGGTCCACGAGATTGCCATGATGATGTCCATCGCGCTTCGTTTTATTCCGATCCTGATGGAGGAAACGGACAAGATCATGAAAGCGCAGTCCGCGAGAGGCGCTGATTTTGAGAGCGGCAACATCATTCAGAAGGCAAAGAGCCTGATCCCGATCCTGGTCCCGCTGTTTATCTCCGCGTTCCGCCGAGCCAACGATCTGGCGATGGCCATGGAAGCGAGAGGGTACCACGGAGGAGAGGGCAGGACAAGGATGCATCCCCTGGAGTATACCAGGCGGGATTATCTGGCTTATCTGGTGCTGGCTGTGTATATGGTGGTGATGTTCCTGGCCAGCAGGTTTATCAGGGTATCCCTGTAGAAAACAGGCATGATGAATAAAGATATGGAAATGACGGTGTCCGGATCCACCGGTCAGCCGTCCCGGAAAAGACGCAGGATCAAGCTGATCGTTGCCTATGACGGAACGGCTTACTGCGGCTTTCAGCTGCAGCCGAACGGCAACACGATCCAGGCGGAGCTGGAAAAGGCGCTGGCGGCGCTCTTTAAGGAGGAGATTCGGATTCACGGAGCAAGCCGGACAGATTCCGGCGTGCACGCCAGGGGAAACGTGGCTGTGTTTGACACAACAGCGAGGATGGACGCTACCCGTGTAGCCTTCGCATTGAATACGTATCTCCCGGAGGATATCCGCATTCAGGGATCCGAGGAAGTGCCCGCGGATTTTCATCCCCGGTTTCAGGAGACCGTCAAGACATACGAATACAGGATCTGCAACCGCACCTTTCCGGACCCGTCCAGACGGCTTTACGCCATGTTCTGGCATTATCCGCTGGATGCAGACCGGATGGACCGGGCAGCTGCGTATCTGGTCGGGACGCATGACTTTACCAGCTTCTGTACACTGCAGCCGCACGTGACGGACCGGGTGAGAACGATCTATTCTGCAGGCGTGACCCGGGAGGATGACATCATCACCATCCGGATCACGGGCAGCGGATTTCTCTACAATATGGTCCGGATCATAGCGGGTACACTCATCCGGGTCGGCGGCGGCATGATCGAGCCGGAGCAGATGGAACAGATACTGAAGATGCGTGACCGGCAGGCAGCGGCTGAGACAGCCAGGCCGGAAGGTCTTACACTGGTGAGCATCGAATATCCGGAGTGGGAAAAACAAAGAGCGAGTGGGAAGTAAGAAGCCATGGGTATCATAAAAGCAGAAAACTTATCCTATGACTATATCAGGACGGATGAAGAAGGGAAGACCGTTTCTGCCCAGCGGGCTGTCAACGGCGTGAATCTGGATGTGAAGGCAGGGGATTTTATCGCGATCCTCGGGCATAACGGATCCGGCAAATCTACGCTGGCCAAGCACATCAACGCCATCCTGACACCGACAGAGGGAAGTGTTTTCGTGGATGGCAAAGACACCCGGAATGAAGATCTCATCTGGGAGATCAGACAGACGGCCGGGATGGTCTTTCAAAATCCGGACAACCAGATCATCGGAACCATTGTGGATGAGGATGTGGCATTCGGCCCCGAGAACATGGGACTTCCGAAAGAGATCATCATGGAACGGGTGGAAGAAAGCCTGAAAAGCGTCGGCATGTGGGAATACAAGGATCACTCGCCCAACCGCCTTTCGGGTGGCCAGAAGCAGCGGGTCGCGATCGCGGGTGTGATCGCCATGAAGCCAAGGTGTATCGTGCTGGATGAGCCGACCGCCATGCTGGATCCCAATGGACGGAAAGAGGTCATCGAGACAGCCAGCAAGCTGAACTGGGAGGCGGGCATTACCATTGTCCTGATCACTCACTATATGGAAGAAGTGGTCGACGCCGATAAAGTTTTTGTCATGGATGAAGGCCGGATCGTCATGCAGGGAACACCGAGGGAAGTTTTCTCACAGGTGGAAAAACTGAAGGAACTCCGGCTGGATGTGCCCCAGGTGACGCTTCTGGCATGGGAACTGAAGAAGGCGGGTCTGAACATTCCGGACGGGATCCTGACGATCCGGGAGCTGCGTGAAGCACTGTGGAAACTGCGGGCATCTGACGGCAGATGAAGGAAACGATATGGCTCTGAAAGTTGAAAAACTGAATTATTTTTACAGTCCCGGTACGGCTTATGAAAAGCACGCGCTGAAGGACATCAGCCTGGAGATCCCTGACGGACAGTTCATCGGCCTGATCGGCCATACCGGATCCGGGAAATCCACCCTGACGCAGCATCTGAACGGCCTGATCCGGGGAACGTCCGGCGCGATCTATGACAACGGGAAAAACATTTACGACGAAGATTATCATATGAAGGATCTTCGCAGCCGCGTCGGTCTGGTGTTCCAGTATCCCGAGCATCAGCTGTTCGAGGTCGACGTGCTGAGCGATGTGAAGTTCGGCCCGAAGAATCTCGGCCTTTCTGAAGAAGAGATCCAGGCACGCGCGGTGGAAGCGCTGACGCAGGTCGGCCTTGACGAGACATTTTATGACAAATCTCCGTTCGAGCTGTCAGGAGGCCAGAAGCGGCGCGCTGCCATTGCAGGGATCCTGGCCATGCATCCCCAGGTGCTGATTCTGGATGAGCCGACAGCTGGTCTGGACCCGAAGGGACGGGACGAGATCCTTGATCTGATCGCATACCTGCACAGAGAGCGGAAGATCACGGTCATCCTGGTCTCACACAGCATGGAAGATGTCGCCAACTATGTGGAACGGATCATCGTTATGAACAGAGGAGAGATCCTGTACGACGATACACCGGCAGGTGTATTCGCACACTACCGGGAGCTGGAAAAGGTCGGCCTTTCTGCTCCGGCCGTGACCTACATTCTCCAGGACCTGAAGGAACACGGGTTTGATGTGGATACGACAGCCACGACCATAGCCGGCGCAAAGGATGAGATCCTGAAGACATTTGCTGATTTTTAGATTGACAAGACCTTGCGCTCTGCCATATAATAGGCAGGCGTGGCGTTCAGGCTGCGTGATTTTGTATGTAAAATGTGTTCACCAATAGCCCCGGTGGCGCATTTCTACCATATGGCCGTATTCGTTCGGGTTTCGGACATTTCCCGGTGGAGACGGCTGCGGAAGGATGGAACTAAGCCTCCGTCAGTCCGGTGTACAAGATAATGGGAGGAACGACTCCCTTTGCTAAGGAGGAATATCCATGAAGACATTTATGGCTAACCCGGCAAAGGTTGACAGGAAATGGTATGTCATCGATGCCGAGGGTATGACACTTGGCCGTCTCGCTTCCGAGGCCGCTAAGATTTTGAGAGGCAAAAACAAGCCGATCTTCACACCTCATGAGGATACCGGTGATTATGTGATCATCGTGAACGCAGAGAAGGTCAGAGTATCCGGCAAGAAGCTGGATCAGAAGATCTACTATCATCATTCCGCATATGTCGGCGGCATGAAGGAGACAACCCTTCGCGTCATGCTCGACAAGAAGCCGGAAAAAGTCCTGGAACTCGCAGTTAAGGGCATGCTTCCCAAGGGACCTCTTGGAAGACAGATGTACAAAAAGCTGTTCGTGTATGCCGGACCTGACCACAAGCATCAGGCTCAGAAGCCGGAAACGCTGACATTCTAAGGAGGTAAGAAATGGCTGCAGAAAAATATTACGGAACCGGCAGAAGGAAAAAATCCATTGCCCGCGTATATCTGGTACCGGGAACCGGCAAAATTACGATCAATAAAAGAGACATCGACGACTATTTCGGACTCGAGACCCTGAAGGTTATCGTTCGTCAGCCGCTGGCAGCGACAGAGACGACCGACAAGTTCGACGTCATCGTTACCGTTCATGGCGGCGGCACGACCGGACAGGCCGGTGCGATCCGTCACGGCATCGCAAGAGCCCTGCTTCAGGCAGACAACGACTACAGAG
>JAGCAV010000120.1 GCA_017652545.1 Lachnospiraceae bacterium | reverse complement strand
GACCAATATGATGCTGACGCTGTGAACTAAAGCGGGGCTTATCACCTTCGTCGGCGTCTGCCTGAAGTGCATGCTTGCGGTGGCGCTGGTCCGGCTGCTCTTCGGGAAAAAGTACGCGGATATCATGCCGCTTCTGGTGTTCTACACCTCAGCCGGATGTATTATGGGTCATAATTTCCCGTTCTATCTTGGGTTCAAGGGAGGAAAGGGCATTGCCTGCACCGCGGGAATGGTCTTCTCCATCAATCCGATCATGACGGTGCTCGGACTGATCACTTTTTTCGGAACATTTTTCCTGACACACTATGTGTCGCTCGGTTCCATTCTGGTGTATGTCGGGATCCTGATCGAGGTGCCCATCCTCAGTGCCCTCGGGGTGTTCAATATGACGACCCCAAGGCTGATCGAGATGTACCTGGTCGTGATCTTCCTGGCTGCCATGGCGTTTTATAAGCATAAGGACAACATCAAACGCCTGCGCGAGGGGACAGAAAGAAAAACCTATCTGTCGAAGAAGCATAAGTCAGATCAGTAAACGCGCCGGAAAAGGAAACCCAGTCAGACAAGAGCGACTATTTTACGAGCAGTTATACGAGCAGTTATATATATGGAAGTAATCTTGAACATACCTGCCGAACATGAAAGAAACATCTTCGGCCAGTTTGATGCATATCTGAAGAAAATTGAAAGGACACTGGACGTCTCGGTGGTAAGCCGGGACGGTTCGCTGCGCCTTTCCGGAAGCGAACAGGGAACGGCACTGGCCAGGGAAGTATTCGACGAGCTGGAAACGCTTTCCAGGCGCGGAAACGTGATCACGGAGCAGAACGTTGACTATGCGCTTTCCGCCGTACTGGAACACAGAAAACCGGATCTTGCCGTGCTGGATGACGAGGTGATCTGCCATACCGTCAACGGAAGGGTGGTGAAGCCAAAGACTGCCGGACAAAAGACCTATGTCGATTCCATCAGGGATAAGATGATCACCTTCGGGATCGGACCGGCGGGAACAGGCAAGACGTATCTTGCCATGGCCATGGCGGTCACGGCGTTTAAAAATGAGGATGTCGGAAGAATCATCATGACCCGGCCGGCGATTGAAGCAGGCGAAAAGCTCGGCTTTCTTCCCGGAGACCTGCAGAGCAAGGTGGATCCGTACCTGCGGCCCCTGTATGACGCCCTGTATCAGCTCATGGGACCGGACAGCTGCCAGAGCAATATGGAAAAGGGTCTGATCGAAGTGGCGCCGCTGGCTTATATGAGAGGGCGGACGCTGGACAACGCCTTCATCATCCTGGATGAGGCACAGAATACCACACCGGCCCAGATGAAAATGTTCCTGACCAGGATCGGGTTCGGATCCAAGGTGATCGTGACCGGCGATATGACGCAGAAGGATCTTCCGCCGGATACCCTGTCAGGCCTGGATGAAGCCGTCAAGGTCCTGCGCGGCGTGGATGACATCGCTTTCTGTGAGCTGACCGCGCTCGACGTGGTGCGTCACCCGCTGGTACAGAAGATCGTACGTGCCTATGAAACCTACGAGAACGCACACCGGCCCAACAGGGAAGAACGGCGCGCGGCCGCTTTCGGGAAAGGAAGCAGAACAGAGAACAGAAGAGAAAGCAGAAGAGGAAACTGACGTGACACTGATCTATGAGAATGAGACAGACAGGACCATCGAAGGAATCGACATGGAGGCAACAGCCATGCATGTCTGTGAAGCCGCTCTGGAGGAGGTCGGATGCCCCTTCGAGGCGCAGGTCAACCTGACGATCACGGATGACGAAAACATCAGGGAGCTCAACCGGCAGTATCGGGGGATCGACTCGGTGACGGATGTTCTTTCCTTCCCGTCCCTTGAATTCGAGATTCCCGGGGATTTCACACAGCTCCTGGAATATGTGGAGGCAGAGGAGGGCGATGAGGAACTCCCGGCCGACCTGCTCAACGATCCGGATGACTGTTTTGATCCGGACACCGGAGAACTGCTGCTGGGAGATATCGTCATCAATATCAGCCGCGTTTACTCCCAGGCACAGGAGTACGGACACAGCCTCCTGCGGGAATACGCATTTCTCCTTGTCCACAGCATGCTTCATCTGACAGGTTATGATCACATGACTGAGGGGGAGAGAAAACAGATGGAAGGCCTCCAGGAAAAGATTCTTCAGACGCTGAAGATCGCAAGAGATGATGGCTGACGCCGGAAGCAGTCTGACGTCGGTGCTGGAAAAATACAAAGAATGCAGGGTATAAAAAGTGAGCAGCAGCAAAAAAGCATCCCACAATTTTCTGGTTCAGGGATCGATCCTGGCCATCGCGTCGATCATCGCAAGAGTGATCGGACTGATCTACCGCATACCGCTGACCAATACGCTGGGTGATTCCGGTAACAGCTATTATTCAACTGCGAATGAGATCTATTCCATTATCCTGATGATCTCCTCGTTTTCACTGCCCCTGGCGATCTCACGGATGATGTCGGAACGGATCCATAAGGGTGAATACAGGAACGCCTACAGGGTGTTTCGGTGCGCGGTGCGCTTTGCCGTGCTGGCGGGCGGCGTCATGGCTTTCCTTACATGGGCGCTGGCCGGCGTGTTCACAAAGTATGTCATGAATTTCGAGATGGCAAAATACGCGCTGCGGGTTATTGCCCCGGCGATCCTGATCTTTGCCATCACAGGGACCTTCAGAGGGTTCTTCCAGGGCTTCGGCACCATGGTTCCGACAGCCGTTTCTCAGGTGATAGAACAGATCGTGAACGCAGTCCTTTCCGTCATGTGCGCAGGACTGATGTTCGCCTACGGCAAAGCCCTGGCTGAAAACGGGGGAGATCCCCTGCTGGCTCCGGCCTGGGGCGCTGCCGGCGGAACGTTCGGAACGGTGGGATCGGTGACGGTAGCCCTGCTGTTCATGATGGCTGTCTTTGTCATCAACCGCAACAATTTTGCCAGGATGATGAAGAATGACAGGACGCAGAAACGGGAGCCTTCCGCGCAGATCTACTATGCGCTCATCATGACCATTCTTCCCATTGTTTTCAGCACGCTGATCTACAACATCAGCAATGTGGTGGACCAGGGCGTTTTCAATGCCGTGCTGAAAGGACAGGGATATACGGAGCACCAGTATTCGATCATCTGGGGAATTTACGCCGGCAAGTTCAGGGTCCTGATGAATGTGGTCCTCTCGCTGGCGTCCTCACTCGGCCCGGCGATCGTGCCTTCCCTGACGGCATCTGTCAGCACAAAGAACCGGAAGGAAGCACTGACCAAGATCGACCTGGGCATCCGCTTTACCATGATGTTCTCGATTCCCTGCGCGTTCGGCATGGCAGCGCTCGGAGGACCGATCATTACAATGCTGTTCCATCCCGAAAGCGGTATGCCGCTTTCGATCGGGATCATGAAAGCCGGCGCTGCCATGATCATTCTCTACGCACTGTCCACTCTGACGACCGCGATCCTGCAGGGCATGGGCAAGCTGCAGACGCCGCTGATCAACAATGCGATCGCGCTCGTGGCACATCTTCTTGTTCTGTTTGTGCTTCTGCGCGAGTTCTCTCTGAACATCTATGCGGTGATCTACGCAAATACGTTTTTCGCGCTGGTGGTCTGTGTGCTGAACGGTCTGTCGATCAGACGTGCTCTGGGATACCGGCAGGAGGTTTATAAAACCTTCTTTATCCCGCTTGTGTCCTCCGCGATCATGGCGTTTGTCACATTTGGCGTTTATTCACTGTGCCATCTGTTTGTCGGCGTGACGGCTTCGACCGTGATCGCTGTCATTTTCGGAGCATTGCTGTACGCGTTTGTGATGATCGTGTTCAAGGGAATCACGCCCGATGAGATCGCCATGCTGCCGAAAGGAAAAAGCCTGCTGAAACTGCTCAGACGCGTGGGCCTGATCCGGTAGGCAAAAACAGTTTCCATTCACATGTTATATAAGGAGATATCTATGGCACCACTTAACCTGGAAAGGATCAATGAACTGGCCCGCAAATCAAAAGCGGAAGGCCTCACCGATGCCGAAATACAGGAGCAGAAGGAACTGAGAGCGAATTATATCGCGAATATCAGGGCAAGCCTGCGGGGCCAGCTTGACAATATTGATATGATCGACAAGGATGGTACGATCTTTAACCTCGGTGAAAGATACGACAAGAATCTGAAAAAGAAAACCACATCATGAAGGATCCGGAAATGACAGCTACTTCACAGGAAGAGAGCGGAAGACAGCTCTACTATATTGACCGGTGCGCCGAAATCATCAGCGCGAGGGCGAAGGAACGCGGACAGGCCTTACGGGCATGCGTCACGACCTTCGGATGCCAGATGAACGAGCGTGATTCGGAAAAACTGAGGGGCATCCTGCTTCAGGCAGGATACGAACTGACGGATTCAGCGGAGGGAGCGGACCTGGTCCTGTTCAATACCTGTACGGTCAGGGAAAATGCCAACCTGAAGGTATACGGAAGACTGGGCACACTGCTGCATGAAAAGAAGAAGAATCCTGAGATGATCATCGCGCTCTGCGGCTGTATGATGCAGGAACCGGATGTGGTGGAAAAGATCCGCAAAAGCTATACGTTTGTGGATCTGGTATTCGGGACGCACAATCTTTTCAAGTTTGCCGAGCTTTTATACCAGGCGCTGTCCGGGAGCGGCATGATCGTCGATATCTGGAAAGGGACCGACAGGATCGTTGAGGAGCTGCCCACGCAGCGGACGTACAGTTTCAAATCAGGCGTGAACATCATGTTCGGCTGCAACAATTTCTGTACATACTGCATCGTCCCCTATGTTCGCGGGCGTGAGAGAAGCAGAACGAGCAGGGACATCATCAGGGAGGTCTCCGATCTTGCACAGCAGGGCGTTGTGGAAGTCATGCTGCTGGGACAGAATGTCAATTCCTATGGGAAAGGACTTGATGAGAAGATCACTTTTGCGCAGCTGCTCCGGCAGGTGGCGCGGGTGGACGGTATCCGGCGCGTCCGGTTCATGACATCTCATCCGAAGGATCTTTCGGATGACCTGATCGAAGTGATGGCCTGCGAACCGAATGTGTGTCCGCACCTGCATCTTCCGCTCCAGTCCGGGTCAACACCGCTTCTGAAAAAGATGAACCGGCATTATACGAAGGAAGGCTATCTGGCGCTGTGTGAAAAGCTGAAAAAGTCAGTGCCGGACCTTTCCCTGACAACGGATATCATCGTCGGTTTTCCGGGTGAGACGGAAGAGGATTTCCTGGAAACGATGGACGTGGTGGAGCAGGTCCGCTATGACAGCGCCTTCACGTTCATTTACTCAAAACGGACCGGGACGCCTGCCGCTTCCATGCCGGATCAGGTCCCGGAGGATGTCATCAAGGACAGGTTCGACCGGCTGCTCGAACGGGTGCAGGCGATCGGACGGGAACGTTCGGCGCGATTTGCCGGCAGGACGGTTCCTGTTCTGGTGGAACATGTCAATACACAGGATCCGTCTCTGGTCACGGGAAGGGAAGCGCACAATCTGGTGGTCCATTTCCCGGGGGATCCGTCTCTGATCGGAAAGATCGTGGATGTAAACCTGGAGACATGCAAGGGGTTTTATTACCTGGGACGGCAGTAAAAAAGAAAGAGTAAAGACTGTGGCAGAATACACTCCCATGATGAAAAAGTACCTGGAGACGAAAGAGGAATACAGAGACTGTATCCTCTTTTATCGTCTTGGGGATTTCTATGAAATGTTTTTTGATGATGCCATCATGGTCTCCAGGGAGCTGGAGCTGACCCTGACCGGGAAGGACTGCGGGCAGGAAGAACGGGCACCCATGTGCGGTGTTCCTTTCCATGCGGCGGAGACCTACATCAACCGGCTGGTCGCCAACGGGCACAAGGTCGCGATCTGCGAGCAGGTGGAGGACCCGAAGCTCGCAAAAGGACTTGTCAGGCGCGAAGTGATCCGCATCGTGACACCCGGGACGAATCTGGATACCCAGGCACTGGATGCGACCAAAAACAATTATCTGATGGCCGTGGTCTATGTCAGCGGCCGCTTCGGGATTTCCTGCGCGGATATCACCACCGGCGAGTTCCTTGTGACGGAAGCCGAGACCGAGAGAAAGATCACGGATGAGATCCTGAGATATTCCCCGGCGGAGATCATCTGCAACCGGTCTCTTCAGATCAGTCCGCTGAACCTGGATGAGCTGAAGGAGAGACTTTCTGTCTCGGTGTTTGAGCTTGACGACTGGTATTTTGATGATGATACCTGCACCGGAAAGCTTCGCAGCCAGTTTCATGTGTCCACGCTCAGCGGCCTGGGCCTGGAGGACTATCCGGTCGGGACCATCGCCGCCGGCGCGCTGCTCCTGTATCTGACGGAGACACAGAAGAGTGAGCTGACCAACTTTACGGGCATTACGCCTTACAGTTCAGGCAGGTATATGGTGCTGGATACGGCTACCAGGCGAAATCTTGAGCTTTGTGAAACACTGCGGGAAAAACAGAAAAGAGGGACCCTGCTGTGGGTCCTGGATAAGACCAAAACAGCGATGGGCGCCCGGATGCTCCGCAGCTTTGTCGAGCAGCCCCTGATCGACGCCGATGAGATCATCCGCCGGCAGGACGCGATCGAAGAACTGCAGGCCAATGCCATCGTGCGGGAAGAACTCAGGGAATACCTGAACCCGGTCTATGATCTGGAAAGGCTGATCTCGCGAATCAGCTACAGGAGCGCGAATCCGAGAGACATGCGCGCTTTCAAAACATCGCTTGAGATGGTTCCGCCGATCAAATATATTCTCGGCAGTTTCCAGGCGCCGCTGATCGTAAAGCTGCGGGATGAACTGGACGAACTGAAGGATATCAGTGACCTGATCGGCCGCGCGATCGAGGAGGATCCGCCCATGGGCCTCAGGGAGGGCGGTTTTATCAAAAGCGGGTACAATGAGGAAGTGGATACCCTGCGCAAGGCCAAGACCGAAGGAAAGCAGTGGCTGACGGATGTGGAAACGAGGGAGCGGGAGAAGACCGGGATCAAGAATCTCCGGATCCGGTATAACAAGGTCTTCGGCTACTACCTGGAGGTAACCAATTCATACCGCGATCTTGTGCCGGACTACTTCACCAGAAAGCAGACCCTGACCAACGCGGAGCGGTATATCACACCGGAACTGAAGGAACTCGAGGACATGATCCTCGGGGCGGAGGATAAGCTGTTCTCGCTTG
>JAGCAV010000119.1 GCA_017652545.1 Lachnospiraceae bacterium | reverse complement strand
GATGTAGGACAAAAACGGTTCCTTTGGAGCAAAGCACTGCTCCCGTACCGTGATCTCGATCCTGTGCTCCCCGGGATCGGCGTCACCGGCGAGCCGGAAATGGATCACCTGACCGTTTGCCTCCACCCAGTATGTCCCGTCCGCTTCTCCAAGCATATGATAAAGCGGCACCTGCTTCAACGGCACGCCGTCGCAGAACACGCTGCCCCTGCGGTTCAGATAGGTGGTCATATCCGTTTTCTCATACTCAATGAACAGGCGGTCATGGAGAATGTTGACCGCGCAGAACGGATTGTACCCGCGGAACATATCCGGATCCAGATCATGCCGCCAGATCCGGACCTGATCCTGTCCGCACCCGCTCTCTTCTGTCCGGGCTCCGGAAAATTCCGGCAGTCCGCTCAGTTTCCAGCCCGTACTCGGGGAAAAATTGCATACCTCTTCCGATGCGCGGATAACGACACGGTCTTTCCCGTACGCTTCATAACTGATCATATGCTCCGGATCCGTTCCGCCCGCGGCCGGCCGGACACATTCCCTGTAAACGCCTTCATGGATCAGAACCTTCGTGCCGGGAAGTGCCTCCGCCGCCGCCCTGTTAATCGTAAGAAACGGCGCATCCTCGCTGCCGTCATTGTCATCCGATGCCGCCGGGTGTCCGGCGTCCACATGCAGGATCCTGTCAAAGACACAGTCCTTCTCCCAAAAATCAAATCTCCTGCCATCCGGCAGAATATCCGTCATGCTGCCGGCCTGAACCGGAAACAACTGCTTTTCCATAAATACTCCGTTCCACCGCTTTTCCTGTGCGGCATAAAGCTTTGTTTCCCTGCGTCATCCCCGTATGAAATTAATTTCCGTCTTTTTTATAATACCATATGAAAGACACCTTGACAAAACCTTCAGAAAGGCATAGTATAAAAGAAACAAGATTGATAAATGTTTAACAATCTCTGGAGGAAAGGAGATCCGATGAACAAGATCACAAATGTGAATGAACTGAAAGACGCGCTTGCACTGATGCGCAGAGCGCAGGAAACATTTGCTTCCTATACCCAGGAACAGGTGGATGCAATCTTCAGGGCAGCGGCCATGGCGGCCAACAAGGCACGTATCCCGCTTGCAAAGATGGCTGTTGGCGAAACCGGTATGGGCGTAGCAGAAGACAAAGTCATCAAAAATCACTATGCCGCAGAATATATATACAACAAGTACCGCAACACGAAGACCTGCGGAGTCCTGGAGGAGGACGAAGCGTTCGGCGTGAAAAAGATCGCCGCTCCCATCGGCCTGATCGCCGCTGTGATCCCCACTACGAATCCGACTTCGACAGCCATCTTCAAAACACTGCTCTGCCTGAAGACACGGAACGCCATCATCATCAGCCCGCATCCCAGGGCGAAGGGGTGCACCATTGAAGCAGCCCGCATCGTATATGAGGCTGCTGTCGCTGCCGGCGCTCCCGAAAACATCATCGGCTGGATCGACGAGCCGTCCCTGGAAATGACAAATCTCGTCATGAAAGAGAGCGACTGTATTCTGGCGACCGGCGGCCCGGGCATGGTACGGGCAGCCTATTCCTCCGGCAAACCGGCGCTGGGCGTAGGCGCGGGCAATACCCCGGTGATCATCGACAGCACTGCAGACATTAAAATGGCGGTCAGCTCCATTATCCATTCCAAAACATTTGACAACGGCATGATCTGCGCGTCAGAGCAGTCTGTCACCGTCCTTTCAGATGTTTATGACGCCGTGAAGGCTGAGTTTGCCGCACGCGGCTGCTATTTCCTGCAGGGAGACGAGATCGCGAAGGTCGGACAGACCGTGATCATCAACGGCAGCGTCAACGCGAAGATCGTCGGACAGAAAGCCCATACCATTGCAAAAATGGCAGGCGTGGATGTACCGGAAAAAACAAAGATCCTGATCGGCGAAGTAGAGAGCACGGACATTTCCGAGCCTTTCGCGCATGAAAAGCTCTCCCCCGTACTGGCAATGTATAAAGCCGATACCTTTGAAGAGGCACTGCGTACGGCGGAACAGCTCGTCGCGGACGGCGGTCCCGGCCATACTGCTTCCCTGTTCATCAACACAGACGAGAAAGAAAAGATGGCGGAACATGCAAAACGGATGCATACCTGCCGTATCGTCATCAACATGCCGTCCTCCCAGGGCGCCATCGGCGATATCTATAACTTTAAGCTGACCCCGTCCCTGACGCTGGGCTGCGGATCCTGGGGCGGAAACTCCATCTCCCACAATGTGGGCGTGATGGACCTGCTGAATGTAAAGACGGTTGCGGAGAGGAGAGAAAATATGCTGTGGCTGCGCCTGCCGGAAAAGGTTTATTTCAAGAGAGGATGCATGCCCGTGGCTCTGGACGAGCTGGGGACCGTCATGCACAAGAAGAGATGCTTCATTGTGACCGATACCTTCCTGTATAAGAACGGATATGTAAAACCCATTGAGGAAAAACTGGACGGGATGGGCATTGTACACGCCTGCTTTTACGATGTCGCACCCGATCCCACCCTGCAGTGCGCCCTGGAAGGCACAAAGCAGATGACCGCCTTCGCACCGGACTGCATCATAGCCCTGGGCGGCGGATCCGCTATGGACGCAGCCAAGATCATGTGGGTCATGTACGAGCATCCGGGCGTAAACTTTGACGATATGGCCATGGATTTCATGGATATCCGCAAGCGGATCTACACCTTCCCGGAGATGGGTAAAAAAGCCTACTTCGTAGCGATCCCCACCTCCTCCGGTACCGGCTCCGAGGTGACGCCGTTCGCCATCATCACTGACGCCGCCACCGGCACCAAATGGCCGCTGGCTGATTATGAGCTGATGCCCGATATGGCGATCGTCGATGTCAATAACATGATGAACCAGCCCAAAGGCCTGACCAGCGCATCCGGTATTGACGTAATGACGCACGCCCTGGAAGCGTATGTTTCGGTGATGGCCTCCGATATGACAGACGGAATTGCCCTGAAGGCGACAAAGCTGGTCTTTGACAATCTTCCCTCTGCCTATGAGAACGGCGCGAAGGATCCCAAAGCGAGGGAACATATGGCCCTGGCTTCCACGCTGGCCGGCGAGGCATTTGCCAACGCATTTCTGGGGATCAACCACAGTATGGCGCACAAGCTCGGCGCGTACCATCACATTCCGCACGGCGTCGCCAACGCGCTGCTTTTGACCTATGTCATGCGTTACAATGCGAACCCCGTTCCCACGAAGATGGGTACCTTCCCGCAGTATGAATATCCGCACACGCTGGAACGTTACTGCGATGTGGCGCGCTACAACGGCCTGGCCGGCAAAAATGACGAGGAGACCTTCGACCTGCTCATCGACCGGCTGGAAGATCTGAAGAAGACCATTGGCATTCCTTCTTCCATCCGGGAGTGGGGAATCAAGGAAGAAGATTTCCTGGCCACGCTGGACGAGATGACCGAAAACGCCTTCAATGACCAGTGCACCGGCGCCAACCCGCGCTATCCGCTGATGAGCGAGATCAAAGAACTGTATCTGATGGCTTATTACGGAAAAGATACAAAAGAAGCGGCTCTGCTGTAAAATCAGACCAAAGGAGGTCCCCATGGAAAACAGAGAAATTATCGAGGAGAAATCCTATAAGACTGTCTATCGGGAAGGCAATGTGATCGTCAAGGAATTTTCACCGTCCCATCCCAAGTCGAACGTGTTCAACGAAGCATACATTCACACCTGTGTGGAGGAAGCAGGCGTACAGGTGCCGCATATTATTTCCGTCACACCCAAAAACGGAGGCTGGGCACTCTCCATGGAATATGTGTCCGGAAAAACACTGGAGCAGCTGATGCAGGAGAACCCGGAGAAGACCGCCGAATATATCGAAAAGCTGGTGGATATCCAGATCGAAGTGTGTCAGCACAAAGTGCCGAAGCTGCGCAACACCCGGTATAAGCTGGAGGAAACCATCAACTCCATGACCGAGATCGACGCCAGCACCCGTTATGAGCTGCTGCAGCGCATCCACGGCATGAAGCGCCATACCAGGCTCTGCCACGGCGATTTTGTCCCCTCCAACGTACTGATCCGGGAAGACGGCTCCTACTGCATCCTGGACTGGGCGCATGCGAGCTCGGGCAATGCCGGTGCCGACGCCGCCATCACATACATGCGTTTTTCCCTGGAAGATCCCGAAAAGGCAGAAATCTATTTAAAGACATTCTGCAGGAAAGCGGACATGGCGATCCAGTATGTACAGACCTGGATGCCCATTGTGGCTGCAGCGCAGCTTTCAAAGCATAAAGAGGCGGAGAAAGAACTGCTGGAGAAATGGATCAGCGTGGCGGAATACCAATAAATATGGGACGCCATCCGGTTTGCTGTATTTCGACGCAGACCCGAACCACTGCGCTGAGCTAATGGCTAACTACGATTAAGGATCCGGGATATTCGCGCATATACGACACGCTCTTATCCCGGATCCTAATCTTTGTAAGCCATGTATCTCAGCTTCGTTCCTTTCGGAATTGTCTGCGTCTGAAATGCAGCAAACCTGACGGCTGTTTATATCTGAATGTATTGAGAAATAGATTACTGTTTTGCGTCTTGGCTTTCTGCATGTCAGACGCTTTTTTTGCATAAGGAGGTCTCCGGTTACCGGTTGCGGTTCCATGTGTATCCGATCACGGATCCGACGATGCCGCCGATGATGTGGGACAGCTGGGAGACGTTGTCTTTGACGAAAGCGCCTTCAAAGACCTGCTGCCCGATGTAGATCACGGCGATCAGAAGGAAGGTCAGCGGAATTTCCCCGGCGCGGAAGCCGGTGAAAGAAGTCAACAGGATCATTGCAAACACCACGCCGCTGGCACCGCAGAGCGCCACCCCCGGAAACAGGAAAAAGCTGATCAGTCCCGTGACTGCCGCAGTGATCAGAATGACCTTGATCAGTCCTGCGGATCCGTACTTCTCTTCCAGCATCGGTCCGAGCAGGAGGATGTAGGAGGCGTTTCCCAGAAAATGCTTCCATCCGTTATGCCCCAGAACATGGGTGAAAAACCGCAGATACGTGAACGGCGACAGGAGCGAGGACCGGTAAGTCGTAAAAAGCAGTCTTGTGCTCTGGCCTCCTGTCAGAACGCCGGACAGTGTGGCGGCGAACATGAGTGCTGTAAACACGATCACGACCGGGGCGTTGATTACGATCTTTAAATGTCTCTTCATTTCTGCCGGATCTCCTCTCTTTTTGTTTGATATTCCTCCAGCACAGGCGCCAGCACGAAACATACGATACCGGCCGTGAAACCGCCGTTATACAGGCAGAAACCGCCGTGCAGCAGCGGTACGCTCATGACGAGCGCGGCATGCAGCGCACCGGCAAGCACCCCCGCGAAAAATCCGAACCGGCCGGTCAGCGGAGCAAGACCGCTGGCAAAGCACAGCCCAACCAGCATGGCCTGTGTCGTCAGCGTCCAGTTCGGCGCACCGGTAATGCCTGCCGCACAGACTGCCAGCGGAAGCAGCGAGGCGATCCCATACCCGATCATGACAGGAAACACTGTCCGCGGATGTGCGCCATGGCAGCTGCACGCGAACATGCACATGACGGCGCCCATCGTTGCGCCGGTAAAAACAGCTCCGGTTACGACCGGATGCCCG
>JAGCAV010000118.1 GCA_017652545.1 Lachnospiraceae bacterium | reverse complement strand
GTATCGAAATGAACGGCGTTAAGGGCGTATTCCTTGAGTTCTACAACAAGGAGCAGATGATGCCTGCGCCCATGCAGCTGGCTGAAGGCGACTACGAAGGACGCTACTATCGCCGCACGATCAAAGAGCTTCCGGAGCTGTTTGAGGAGCTTGGCATTGAGGCTGATCCTGAGAAGGTCATTCAGACGATCCGCGACTATGACGCGGCTGTTATGGGCCAGGGTGAGTTCCCGAACGTCGGAAAAGCCATTGCTTCCCGCACAGTCGGTAATGTTGAGCAGAATGAGGACGGCACCTACAATGTTGACACCTACGATCTGGACAACGCGCTGCTTACCATCCGTCTGATGGCTCCGTCAACCCATCACACCATGGGCGGTGTCAAGGTCGACACAGAGCGTCACGTGCTTGATCCGGATGGCAATGCAATCGAAGGTCTGTATGCAGCAGGTGAGGTCACCGGCGGCATCCACGGCGGCAACCGTCTGGGCGGCAACGCGATCGTTGAGATCTTCGTTTCCGGCCGTACAGCTGCCAAGGCAGTTACAGCTGACAACTGATCAGCAGTGCTGAAAAATATGTTTTAAGCAGAAGGAAAAGCCAGCCGCATCTCAAACGATGCGGCTGGCTTCTTAAATGGGAACGGGACAGCGCTGTGCTTCCTCACAGGAGCTCATGCAGCGGCCGTTCTGTTTTTTTTCTGGTAATCTCGGCAAGGCCGAGTCTTGTTATGTCCACCAGCCTGGTATCCACGGGATCCCGTGCCAGGTCGCTGCGCAGCTGGTCCATCAGGATCTTCTCATGTTCCCTGTCTTTCATATTGACAAAATCGATCAGAATGATTCCCGACAGATTTCGAAGACGGATCTGTCTGGCTGCTTCGCGGGCGGCTTCCAGATTGAGGGCGAGCAGTGCCTCTTCCTTATCGGTGCCTTTCTTCTTCAGACTGCCTTTTCCGGTATTGACATCGATGGCTGTCAGCGCTTCCGTCGGTTCGATGACAAGTGTGCCGCCGGATCTCATATGAACGACACGGCCCAGGGCTTCGTCGATCCTGGCTGTCATGCGGTACAGACTGTACAGGCTTACCAGATCATCCTGATAGAGTTCGACAGGAGCCTGGCAGGAAGCGGACAGCTCTCCATACAGCTTCTCGTCGTCCGTGATGATTTTTTCGATCCTGTCGGCCGGTATGGACTGCACGTGTCTCAGATATGGCCGGGGACTCCTGTAATGGATCGTACCGAAAGCCAGATACGGTGCGTGACGGATGATCCCGGAAAGAATTTGGAAGGACCTGACCACCTGCTCTTCGATCAGCTGCTGCTCTCCGCTTTGAAATGCGGCCGCGGCAGCTGTTCGCAGAAGGACCCATTTTGAACAGGAAAAGGAACCGTCATCCGAATCAGACCGGTCTGATAAATAAGCGCGCATATACGCCCGAAGGGCATCCCGGGTCTTCTCATCCGGTTTTTTGGATATGCGAAGTTCAAAAGATCCGTCCCCTGCCCTGTTCTCACAGCCCGCAACGGCAAGCGTATCAGAGACCGAGAGCCTTGCGGTGACGGAAATCGCCTTCTGCTTGTGCCCTTCATCCAGGATCTGCGCCAGGAATTCGTCTCCCTGACAGTACTTTTCACTGCTGCCCCTTTTCGTAAAAAAGGCAAGATCAAACTCGCTGACCGGGATATATCCTTTCAGGCCGCCGGGAAGATCAAGGAAAGCGGCGTCCATCCCGTACATGATCCGGTCGATCCGGGCCGTAACGATGTCTCCGGGTCCGGGCTGTTCGGGGACCTGCCTGTCAATGTCCGCATGAAGCTCGATGGTCCTGTCACTTTGCGAGTCGATCAGGCAGGTGAGGATCCGGCCATCTTTTTTCATTAATGCCCATCTGTACATGAGGCCTGTCTCTTTCCGCCATTCGGCATGAACGTCATACGTTAAAGGGAAGTGATCTGCTCTCCCAGATCTCCGAGGGAAATAAAGTCATGATTTTCAGCAGGCAGCCGGCTGTCAGATCCGGAAGCGCTTTCTTTCCGGCAGAGAAGATCCAGCCGGTGGATCCTGAATGCAGAAGAATGATCCGCGGCACCGATCCACTCCGTAAATGTCTTCATCACCAGATCCGGCCGAAGGTTTGCGGCGCTTCCGGACGAGAGGCGCACACGGATAAAGGGCCCCGTGCATCCGGCCTGAAAAGGATCAATTTCAGGATCGCGCTGCATGGCTTCCGCGTGAAAGATCAATGGCCTGATGTCAAGCGTCTGTGTGATATCGATATCGGACGCTTTCCTGCCACCCGCTTTCTTCTGCGCCTTTTTCTTTTCCCGTGTAACGATGATCCGGTCCTGTTCGAGGAATCTCATAAACTGCTCAGTCCATGATCCGCACGGTTCATGTCCCGGCAGATAACCCACTTCGTAATCAGCGGCAGCGACAAGGGACATGGCTTTCTGACCCTTGCCTTCCGGAATCTCCCTGAAGTCCAGGAACCGGACACCATCCACCGAACAGGCATTTAAGCGGCAAAGTCCCTCTTGAGTCGTAACGGGGGTGTTAAGCTCGATATCCACATATTCCCCCTCGCTGGTCACACCGACTCCGAGCGGAGACGCAAAAGACATGACCATATGGGGACTGATTCCTTCCGAGAACCTGATGTCGATCCCGGCACGACGGATAACCTTCTGGAAAAAGCGCATGAAATCCAGATGGCCGATAAACCGCATTTCTCCCTGTTTTGAAAATCTGATCCTGATCTTCACGCAATCACTCCGTTTCTTCAACAACGAAAACTGATCAGCTTCGTCCTTTTACTCCTGTTTCAAAGCAGACGCCCCCGCCGAAACATCTGGCACCGCATCCCGCGCACTGTTCACGGCAGTTCGGTGTCACAACAGCCTCCTTTGCCCGATGCCACTCCCTGAGCAGAAATGCCCTGGAAACACCTGTATCAATAAAATCCCAGGGGAAGAGCTCATCCTCCGGCCTTTCGCGGAGTGTATAAAAGTCGGGATCGATCCCGGCGTCTTCAAAGGCTTCCAGCCAGCGGCCGTAGTTCCAGAATTCCGTCCATGCATCAAAAAGCGCGCCTTTCTGATACGCTCTGAGGATGACTGCCCCAAGACGC
>JAGCAV010000117.1 GCA_017652545.1 Lachnospiraceae bacterium | reverse complement strand
GATCAGTTCTTAAAGCTGTGGATCGGTGCCGGGATCCTTCCTCTGCGCGCCACAAAGGCATCGCAGGAGAACCCGTTGACCGGCATGATCGGCGCATGTCCGAGCAGGCCTCCGAATTCCACATTCTCACCCACGCCTTTTCCGGCCACCGGTATCGGTCTTACTGCCGTTGTTTTCTGATTCACCCTACCGATCGCCATCTCGTCCGCGATGATCCCGGAGATCGTTGAAGCCTTTGTATCTCCCGGGACCGCGATCATATCCAGTCCGACCGAGCAGACACAGGTCATCGCCTCCAGCTTTTCCAGACTCAGGGCGCCTGCCTCCACCGCATCGATCATGCCCTGGTCCTCACTGACCGGGATAAAAGCGCCGCTTAACCCGCCGACATATGAGCTGGCCATTACCCCGCCCTTTTTGACCTGATCATTGAGCAGTGCCAGCGCAGCTGTCGTTCCGGGTGCGCCTGCCTTTTCAAGTCCGATCTCACACAGGATATCCGCAACACTGTCTCCGATCGCCGGCGTCGGCGCCAGCGACAGATCCACTATGCCAAACGGTACACCCAGTTTCCTGGAAGCTTCCTGTGCCACAAGCTGACCCACACGGGTCACCTTGAAGGCAGTCTTCTTGATCGTCTCACACAGAACCTCAAAGCCTTCCCCGCGGACCTGCGCGATCGCGCTTTTGACCACGCCGGGGCCGGAAACGCCGACGTTGATCACGACATCCGGTTCCGTTACGCCATGGAAAGCGCCGGCCATAAACGGGTTGTCATCAGGCGCATTGCAGAACACCACCAGTTTTGCGCAGCCAAGAGAGTCCTTGTCCTTTGTCAGCTGTGCGGTTTCCTTAATGACTTCTCCGAGCAGCCTCACCGCATCCATGTCGATGCCGCAGCGGGTGGAGCCCACGTTCACGCTGGAGCATACCCGCTCTGTGGAAGCAAGGGCCTTGGGGATCGAACGGATCAGCAGTTCATCCCCCTTCGTCATTCCCTTGGAGACCAGTGCGGAATAGCCGCCGATAAAGTTCACGCCGACCTCGTGGGCTGCCTTGTCCAGCACCCTCGCCAGCCGCGCATAGTCATCCGTACTCCTGCAGGCGCTTCCTCCGATCAGCGCAATCGGTGTCACTGATATCCTTTTGTTTACGATGGGAATCCCGTATTCCTTCTCGATCTCGCTTCCGACAGCGACCAGGTTTTTGGCTGTTCTTGTGATCTTCGAATAGACATTCACGCACAGTTTATCCAGATCATCACATATACAGTCCAGAAGGCTGATCCCCATGGTGATGGTACGCACGTCCAGATTCTCACTGGTAATCATATGAATGGTTTCTATTGCTTCATTAAAATTGATCATGGCTTACCCCTCAGATCCTGTGCATAGCGTCAAAAATGTCTTCCTGCATACAGCGGATGGACAGACCCATTCCTTCACCCAGAAGGCTCAGCTCATCTGAGATCTGTCCGTGATCCTTTTCACTTCCCGAAGCATCCGTAACCATCATCATGTTGAAATAGCCTGCGACGATCGTCTGGGAAATATCCAGTATATTGATGCCGTTCTCTGCCAGATAGGTACATACTTTGGCGATGATCCCTACCTTGTCCCTGCCAATGACTGTAATAACTGTTTTCTTCATCCCTTTTTCTCCTGATTTTCTTGATAAGATGCCGGGTACAGGTGCTCCTCTGTCCCCATGGCCGGTCTATACGGTATACATCCTTGACGGTTCGCTGCGCGATGCCACATCGATCGGCAGTTCGTGCGCATCCAGATCATTTCTCCCGATCCTGATCTCGCTGATCACGGTCGCCAGCGCCAGAGCTGCGTAGTTGTTTTCCTTACTCAGGTGCCCCAGCAGAATGGTCTCGATATCATCATTCAGAATGTCGCACAGAAGCCGGCCTGCCAGTTCGTTGGACAGATGTCCCCGCTGCCCGAGGATCCGCTGCTTCAGCGGATACGGGTAAGGTCCGACCTGAAGCATGTTCACATCGTGATTTGCTTCCAGAAGGATCCCATCCAGGTTTTTCAGTTTCTCTACAATATAATCATCATAACATCCCATGTCCGTCGCGACAGCCATGTTTTTTCTGCCATCACTGATTCGGTAGCCGACCGGCTGCGCCGCATCATGAGAGATCCTGAAAGGCTCAATTTCAAGATCTCCGATCCGGAAGGCTTCATCCGCGTGAATGTAATGAAGCAGCGCCGGATCAATCCTGCCCAGTGAAGCACAGCTGTATATATATTCTGCAGTGCCGGGCGTGGCATAGATCGGTATGTGATATCTGCGGGCGAGAACGCCAAGGCCTG
>JAGCAV010000116.1 GCA_017652545.1 Lachnospiraceae bacterium | reverse complement strand
GCCAGTTCCCTGTTCTTTGCCTCCAGCTCCAGCCTGGCTCTCTCCTTCTCCCTGACCTCCTTCCTGGAGCGCCCCGTGTCGCGCACAAGCAGCCAGATCACAAGAACGGCGACAGCCAGAATAATCGTTCCGAACAGCGCCATATGCTCGCGCAGCACGTCAAGAAAGCTCTGGGAATACAGGCCGCCCGTATAACGGAAGGAAATATTCTGGGCATAGTCGCTTCCGAGAACATTGATGCCCCTGTTCAGAAGCTTCAGCAGGCCTTCATTGCCGATCTTTATGCCGAAGCCGCGGTCATCATTCCTGTTAGTCCTGCGAAGGGACAGCCCTTTATACCGGCTGTTTTTCAGGATATCGTTGGCGCGGAGGCCGTTCAGCGTTGTGCAGCCGGCCTTGCCGGAAAGGACCGCGCCCAGGCACTCATCGATCGATGGGAAAAATGTGATCTCAGCGTCAGGATAGTTTGTCCGGACATAGTAATACTGCATCCGGTTGTTTTCGTTGACTGCGAAGGCGGCTGTTGTATCCTCATCAAACGCGCCTTTGTAGACCAGTTCCGTCGGAGCTGATACCACGGGGCTGGACTGATAGATTCCGTTCTCCTCGGAGTAGTAGAGGCCGCCCCCTACGGGAAACGCGGCATCAATCGCGCCGCTGCTGATATCCGCGATCATGTCATCGTAACTTCTGTACCCGCTGTAAGTCACTTTGATGTCCGTCATGCCGAAGGTATTCAGAATGGCAGGGACCATATCCTTGATCACACCCGTCGCCTGACCCTGGGAATCCGTGTCACTGTAGGGCAGATAATTCTCCAGATAGCCGACATGAAGAGAATCATGTGTCTCCATCCATTCCCGTTCGGCCTTTGAAAACGCCCTTGACGTGACGCTGACGGAATAATACCTGGCTCTGAGCGAATTCAGGTAGTTGGGTTCCTCAGCCGCCAGAAGCGACTGGGCAGTGTTCAGCTGTGAGAGCAGGTCCGGCCGCCTGATATTGACACACAGGTAATAATCCGACGCGCCGAACTCCGACAGGACCTCCATGTGATCCCTGCCCTGGGCGCCATCGCTCTCGGCGGCGAGGACATCAAAATCATGCGATTCGAAAGCATTGAACAGCTGCGTATGGTCGGCATAGGTGATCACTTCGGCATTGACATGCCTCTCCTCCAGATACTGCTCCAGCACGCTCACCATGGCACTGTCCAGCACACCGATCCTGCATCCTTCCATGCTTGCCGGATCCGCGGTGATATTCACATCCGAATCATGCCTGACAAGATAATAGGATTCTCTGCCCATAATGGCTTCCGGATAGCCGATCAGGTCCGCACGCTCCTCCCGCCACGCGAGACCGGCCAGCAGATCGACCTCCCCGTCCAGGAGCATCCGGTAAACATCATTGAATCCGCCATACACATACTCATACTTCCATCCCGTATATTCGGAAAGCTTGCGGTAGTATTCATATGCGTAGCCTGTTTTGACGGCGCCTTCCATCGCGCCTTCCTGAAACACTTCGTTTTCGTAATATCCCACGCGGACCGTTTCCGGCTCTTCATCCGCACACGCGATGACCGCCGGTATCAGCAGGACTGTCAGAAACACCCCCATGAAGACCGACAGAGCGCGCAGCATATCTCCTGTTCTGTTATACATGCCTGTCCTCATGATCTTCCGTCCTCCTTTGCGCCGTTATCGGCAGCTGCATCGCCTGTACCTTCCCTCAGCACCTTTTTAAGCTTTTCCATCATGTCGTTTACGTCGACCGGCTTGGCGATATGCGCCTGCATGCCGGCGTCAAGCGCCGCCCGGACATCCTCCTGGAAAGCGTTGGCTGTCATCGCAAGGATCGGGATGTCCGCAAGCTGCGGATCTTCAAGCGACCGGATCGCTCTTGCGGCTGTATAGCCATCCATGACGGGCATCTGGATATCCATCAGAACTGCGTCGAAGTACCCGGGTTCGGAGGATGCGACCATATCCACGGCGATCTTTCCGTTTTCCGCCGTCTCCACCATAAATCCCTGCTGCTGCAGGATCATCTTTGCAATTTCCATATTGATGGCATTGTCCTCGACCAGCAGAAGCCGCCTGTTCGTAAAATCGATCTCCTCCTCTGTGCCGGCGGCCGCAGCCGCTTTGGGAAGATCCGCTTCTTCCGCCAGCCGCAGCTTCATCCGGATGATGATCTGTGTGCCGCCGCCCGGCGAAGTGAGCACGTCGATCGTCCCGCCCATCAGGTTCACCAGGCTTTTTGTGATGGCAAGGCCGAGACCGGTGCCCTCCTGCCCGCTGTCCGTGGAAGTACGCTCGCGTTCAAACGCGGTAAACATTTTGTCCACAAACGCCCGGGACATGCCGATCCCGCTGTCCTGGATCCGGAACTCATAGGTACCGTACCCTTCTTCCGGGCTGCCGGACTCAAACAGCGTGACGGAGACCGTCCCGCCGGACGGCGTGAATTTATAGGCATTGCTGACAACATTCAGCAGAATGCGGTTCAGGCTCTTTTTGTCGCACCAGACATAGCGGTCGGGCACCTGTGAATCATGTACGGAAAAAGCCAGCCCCTTCTGTTCCATCTGCCCGGCAAACAGATCCCCGATCTCTTCGATGATCCCGCACAGATCCGCAGGCTCATACTGCAGCTGCGTATTGCCGCTCTCGATCCGGCTCATTTCCAGCAGGTCATTGAGCAGGGACAGCAGGTGTTTTCCTGAAGTATCGATCTTGTCCAGGTAGGCACGCATTGCTTCTGCGGATGTCTCTTTCCTTGCCAGATCCGTATAGCCCACGATCGCATTCATCGGTGTGCGGATGTCATGGGACATGTTGAAAAGGAACCGGCTTTTTGCCAGGCTTCCCTCCACAGCCCTTATCTTTTCCCTTTCCAGAGACTCATGTTTCCTTCGGACCACTTCCTGGACATAAAGCATGACCACAAAACCGGCAAAAATGATCAGGATCAGGACCACCATGCCCGAGACAAGCGATGCGCGCACCTCCTCCAGGCTGTTCTTTGCGGCCATCCGCTTTGCCAGCCACATAAGAGCGGAATAGACGAGCAGCGCGAACAGGACCGTTCCGGAAGTTGAAATGCCGCTGTATTCCGTCAGCGTGCCGCGGCGGATCGTCCTCCAGTAAAACACAAAGCCAAGCAGGCACCACAGCGAAAGAAGCATAAACGCTTCAGGTCCCATGGCGTCCATGGCAGCCAGGTGGGGGATCAGCTGAACGATGGCAAAAGATGCCGCAATGACCGCCCCGGTCAGGCCAAGTATCATGATCCTCCTGTTGTTCTCGGCCTTCGCGATCCTGAAGGCAGCCGCGCAGGTATACCCGTAGGCGACGATCGCGCCAAAGGATGTCAGATCCACAAACCAGTTCAGCGTATTGCGTCCCAGCAGTGAGATCAGGATCGAAAGCGCCATGACAAACAGGATGCTGTACGTCGTTTTTGAGAATCTCTCTGACAGGATCTTATCCTCCGCCATGGTGGACAGGACCCGCACCAGAGCCCGGTATGCCCCGATAATGCCCGTCATGATCGCACACAGCGCCGTGATCCCGATCAGGACAAGTCCGTATCTGCCCATGGCAGCGCCGGCCGCATAGAAGGTCGGGACGGAAACGACACCGCTCAGCCTGTCAAGACCCGAAATATAGTCCTGCCAGGAAGCGCTTCCTTCCGGAAGCGCGGATATGCTCGAGAGCGTCATGGAAATGTAGGCAAAGCCGGCCATCAGGATTGCCGCGATCAGAATCCTCCCGGTCCTTTTTTTCGGGAACCTGAAATGCGCCGTTTCAAAAGAGGTGATCTCAAAGCCGACGAAAGCCCACGGAGCCAGGATGACCAGACTGAAAACAGCAAAGGGGCGGTTGATGCCCTGCGTTCCGAATGTATGAAGAACATCAGCTTTCATGGTGCCGGGCAGGCAGATCAGAGCGATTGCGGCAATTCCCAGGAACAGGACGACTGAAAAAACCGTGTGAAGGCGCTGCAGAATGGGTTTCGCCACCACAAACAGCAGGCCGATCCCGGCCAGCGCGAGAACGGAGGTGGCGACCTCCTTAAGATAGATCCTGTTTCCCGCTACCGTATAATAAAACCCGGTCTGAATGCTTTCGCCCAGCAGCGTCCGGATCACGACAAACAGGGCGCTCCCGTTCAGGAACACGATCGTCAGATAGGAAAGACAGAGAAACCAGGCGCACAGAAAGGCATGATCCCGCCCGAAGGCTTCCTTCGTATAACCATATACACCACCGGTCCTCGGACTGCGGACCATCAGCCAGGATGTATTTGCGCCGATGACCAGCATCACGATCATGCCGATCACCAGGGCGATCACTGTCCCCGCCGGCCCCGCGACCGGAAGGAAGGTCGTTCCGGGCATGACAAAAACGCCCCAGCCGACCATACAGCCGAAGGCCATCGCCCAGACATCAAGAGAGGAAAGGTATCTGTCCAATCCTTTTACACTGGTCTGTTTATCCATGCTGCAAACCTCTCCCGCACATAATCATGCACCTGGCCGGCGCTGCCATGCAGCTGATCCACCGGCCGGACCCGCGTCCTGACCGTATCTTACGGCCTGATCAGGCTCTCCAGTGTCTCAAACAGCGCTTCCGGTTCCACCGGTTTCGACAGATGGGCATTCAGTCCTGCCTGCATGCTCCGCTGTACATCTTCATCAAACGCATTTGCCGTCAGGGCGATGATCGGGATCGTCCCGGCATCTTCCCGGCCCGAGGCGCGGATAGCCCTGGTCGCTTCCAGGCCGTCCATTTCGGGCATGCGCATATCCATGAGGATCGCATCGTAGTAGCCTGCAGGATGCGATGTAAACTTCTCCACAGCGATCCGGCCGTTTTCAGCCAGCTCGGCTTCGATCTCCCGCATGCTCAGGACCATGACCATGATCTCAGCGTTCACGGCCATATCCTCCGCCAGCAGGACGCGGCGGCCTTTCAGATCGGCGCAGCCCGAAGCCATTGCCTCGTTCTTCTGCCTGAAAGCACTCCGGAATTCATCCAGGACACTGTTCGCGAAGAGCGGTTTGGGAACAAAGGTGTCCACACCCGCGGCCAGCGCTTCATCAGCCACTTCGTCCCAGTTATAGGATGTCAGAATGATGATCGGCGTTTCATTGCCCAGCACCGCGCGGATCTGCCTCGTTGTTTCCACTCCGTCCATTCCCGGCATTTTCCAGTCAACCAGGATCAGGTTGTAATCGGCTCTGCGGGCATGCCGCATCTTTACCATCTCCAGGCCTTCTTCACCTGAAGAGGCGACCTCGCAGCTGATCCCGATCTGGCCCAGCACGATCTGCGCATGCTCCAGGGCGATCCTGTCATCATCGATCGCCAGGACGCTCATTTCATGAGGATTGATCTCTCCTTCCTGCACAAGCTCGCTGTTCCTGGCCGATTCACCCAGTGTGACCGTTACGGTAAAGGTCGTGCCGACGCCTTTCTCACTCTCGACGTCGATATATCCGTTCATCAGCTCAACGATGCTTTTTGTGATGGGCATGCCCAGGCCCGTGCTGCCGAACCGGTTGGTGGAGGACGAATCCTCCTGGCTGAAGGCATCGAACAGATGCGGCAGATATTCCTGGCTCATGCCGATGCCCGTATCCCTGATTGTAAACTTCAGAACCGCCTTCCGTTCAAAGCGCGGTCCCTCCTCGATCAGGAAGGTCACTGTGCCGCCTTCCGGCGTGAACTTGACCGCATTGCCGAGAATGTTGATCATGACCTGTCTCAGTTTTACACCGTCACCGATATAGTAATCATCGATCCTGCCGATCGTCCGGCAGTCATAATGAAGTCCCTTGTCCCGGCACTGGCCGCTGATAATGGTATTGACCTGCTCCAGGTTCTTGACAAAGGAGAACTCCTCGTTCTTGATGACCATCCTGCCGGATTCAATGCGGGACATGTCCAGAATGTCGTTGATGATGCCCAGCAGATGCTGAGCGGCGTCGCCTGTTTTGACCAGGTACTCCCGGACTTTATCGGGAACATCCGGTTCATTGAGCGCAATGTTGTTCAGCCCGATGATGGCGTTCATGGGCGTGCGGATCTCGTGGCTCATGTTTGACAGGAAGGCCGTTTTTGCCCTGCTCGCCTGCTCCGCGTCCGCCAGCGCCTCGTTCAGGGCCTGCCTCTGCTCGATCTCCTTGCGGGTCTCCCCGTCAACATCCGCAAAGCAGGCGCCGACACTGTGGACAAGATGATCCTCCCGGTCTTCGGGATGCCGCACACCGGCGAAGCGCACCGCCTCATAGGATTCCCTGCCGTCCACACTGATCCTGTAGCGGTAGGATATCACTCTGCTCTCCTTAAGGCTCTGACGGATGTTGTCCGGCTGAATAAAGCGCAGGAATTCCTCCCTGTACGGTTCAAGGATATACCGGTTGCAATAGGCAGTAACGGCTTCCAGATAGTCGAAGCTTTCCCCGACATGCAGGCCATCCAGGTCACTGCGCGACTGATAGCAGATGCCTTTGTTGTTATCTAGCTCCAGATAGTAGACACTCCGGTAATCGGAAGCCAGCGCGGTGATCATCTTCTCCTGCTGCTCATGTTCCGCTTTCTGCTTCAGCAGCTGCTCCTGCAGCAAGAGACGCTGCTCCAGTTCCTGATGCTTGATCCGGTTCTCCGTCTCGGTCTTTTCCTTTTCCAGGGCCAGACGCGCATTTCTCCGGATCTGGGAGACCAGAAAAGCAAACATCAGGCCAAGCACCAGCGCCGTCAGAACAGACTGCAGGAGGCTTCTCCGGAGAATCCCGTTGGACAGTGCGCCGATGCGCTCAGAGATAACGCTTTCCCGGATCAGATAGGTCAGCAGCCAGTTCGTTCCCCTGACGGGAATATAGCTGATCGTCTCCTGGATCCCGTCATAGGTGAAAGATACGACACCCTTGTTTCCTTCGGAAAAATCCCTGACGACCTGGTCATAGGAATAACCCTCCTCGTACTTCGCGTTTGACAGGGCTTCCAGGAGGTTATCCTCTACGGCAAGGCCGCCGAGAACGGTATTGCTCAGGGCAATGCCCTGGTCGGTATAGATATTGCAGAATGTTGATTCGGAATTCTGTGACTTCATGGAAACGCCCTGCAGCATGACGTTCATATCGATCTCCATGAAGCATACGACCATCTGCTTTCCGTTAATGGACAGTCCGCGGTCCCGGATCGGAACGGCAATCACAACCTTCTTTTCCGGGCTTTATTCGTTCTTGATCGAAATTTCAGGGCCGGAAAGGGTCTTATAGTCAAAAG
>JAGCAV010000115.1 GCA_017652545.1 Lachnospiraceae bacterium | reverse complement strand
GATCCGCACGAGCAGCTCACTTACGCGATGCGTCCTCACGGACTCATGTTCAGGAAGGTGGAGCTGGAAACAGGATGGCAGAAGGACGCGTTCGGCGCCATGATCGCCTTCCGGAAAGAAGACGGAATGCCTGTGGCGGTGTTTCCCGGGACGATACCCGGATACTGGTACCGGGATGAAAAAGGCGGGAAGCGCCGTATCAATGCTGTTACAGCGGATCAGTTTGAAAAGGAAGCGATCTGTTTTTACCGTCCGTTTCCTTTGCGGAAGATCGGGATCCCGGATCTGATCAGATATATGATCGGGTGTCTTGGCATGAGTGACATCATTCTTCTGGTGTTCCTGACCTTTATCGTCACGATGGTGGGAAAGATCCTTCCCTATATTTCCAAGATCATGACCGGGTTTATTCTGAATATCGGCCGTGTATCCCTGCTCATGGGGACAGCCGTTTTCCTGATCGCCATGGAGATATCCACTCAGATCCTGACGGCTTCAAAAGAACTGGGGATGACAAGGGTTGATTCCAAGGTTTCCCTCTCTGTCGACTCTGCTCTGATGATGCGGATCATGAGCCTGCCGGTACCCTTCTTCCGGGATTACAGCGCCGGTGAGCTTTCCTCCAGGAGCGAAGCAGTCAACCGGCTCTGCACCATTCTGGTGAGCAGCATCTTTTCGGTCGGGCTGACCTCGCTGATGTCTCTGCTTTATGTGACAGAGATCTTTCACTTTGCACCCGGCTTTACGATTCCCGCGCTGCTCGTGATCGCAGCTACCGTGATCCTGACGATCGTGACCACGCTGCTCCAGATCAGGATCTCAAGAGAAAGCATGGAGATCAACGCAAAGGAGAACGGCCTGAGTTACGCGCTCATCACGGGCGTCAGAAAGATCAGACTGGCCGGCGCGGAGAAACGCGCATTTGCAAAGTGGGCTGATACATATTCGAAAGGCGCCAGGATCACCTATAATCCGCCGCTGTTTCTGAAGATCAACAGTGCGATCATGATGGCAGTATCCCTTGCAGGGACAGGTGTGATTTATTATCTTGCGGTACAGACCCGGACCACCCCGTCCGACTATATCGCTTTCAGTGCCGCCTACGGCGTGGTGATGGGAGCATTTATGTCGCTTACCGGAATTGCGTCCTCCATCGCGCAGATCAAACCGATCCTGGAGATGGCGGAACCGATCCTGAAAGCGGTTCCCGAAAACCAGGAAAACCGGGAGATCGTGACCAGACTCTCCGGAAGTATCGAACTGAACAATGTCTACTTCCGCTACAAGGAAAATATGCCTTATGTGGTAGATGGAATGAGCCTGAAGATCAAAGCGGGAGAGTATGTCGCTCTTGTCGGCAGGACAGGCTGCGGAAAGAGCACACTGATGCGCCTGCTGCTCGGTTTTGAAAAACCCGAAAAAGGCGCAGTCTATTATGACGGCAAGGATATCAACAGGCTTGACCTTCAGTCCCTGCGCCGCAGGATCGGCGCCGTGACCCAGGACGGAAGTCTCTTCCAGGGCGACATCTATTCCAATATCGTGATCTCGGAACCGTCTCTTTCTGTGGATGAAGCATGGGAAGCAGCGGAGATCGCCGGCATTGCCGATGATATACGGGCCATGCCCATGGGCATGCATACGATCATCGCGGAAGGCCAGGGCGGTATATCAGGCGGTCAGAAACAGCGCCTGATGATCGCAAGGGCTGTGGCGCCAAAACCGAGGGTGCTGATGTTTGATGAGGCGACAAGCGCCCTGGACAACAAGACCCAGAAACAGGTATCCGAGGCGCTTGACGCCCTCAAGTGTACCAGGCTCGTAATCGCCCACCGTCTCTCCACGATCAGGCACTGTGACAGGATCATTGTGCTGGAAGGCGGTCACATTATCGAGGATGGAACATACGAGGAACTGATGGCGGAAAACGGATATTTCGCGCAGCTGGTTGAGCGTCAGCGGCTGGACATTCCGGAGGAAAAGATTGGAGAGTTGAAAGTTGAGAGTGGAGCTGAGATAGAAGTTGACAGCGAATCTGGCTGTGAAGGTTGATATTTTTCTTGAAGGAGATGGACATGATAAACGTACTGGAATACCTGGAGCAGTCTGCTGCAAGATTTCCGGATAAAACGGCTTTTGCGGATCTGAACGAGGAAGTGACTTTTGCGCAGCTGGTCCGGAACGCAAAAAAGATCGGCACGGCACTGGCCGGCGTGGCCGGAACGGGACGTCCTGTCCCTGTGTTTCTGGCAAAGAGCGTCAGAGCAGTCACCGTTTTTATGGGCGCAGTGTATGCGGGTTCCTTTTATACCATGCTCGATCCCAAACAGCCGGCTTCAAGGCTGGGCAGCATCCTGGATACGCTGGATGCCGCTTTCCTGGTCACCGATCAGGCACATGAGGAGAAGGCAACGCAAATGTCCGAACGCAGAAGACTGCTGTACGAAGATCTGCTGGATACACCTGCTGACGAGCAGCTCCTTTCCGAAATCCGCGGGAGGATGATCGATACCGATCCTTTGTATGTGAACTTTACCTCCGGTTCGACCGGAACCCCGAAGGGCGTGGCTGTCTGTCACCGGTCGGTGATCGATTTTATCGACTGTTTTACGGGACTGTTTCACATCACGGAGGATGATGTGATCGGAAATCAGGCTCCCTTTGATTTCGATGTGTCAGTGAAGGACATGTATTCGACGCTGAAAATGGGGGCGACCATGCAGATCATTCCGCCCCAGTACTTTTCCATTCCCACGCAGCTGCTGGACTTTCTGATCGACCGGGAGGTGACGACACTGATCTGGGCCGTATCAGCCGTAACGCTGGTTTCCAGGCTGCATGGTTTTACCTACCGGGTCCCGGAAAAGATACGGAAGGTCATTTTCTCCGGGGAGGTCATGCCTGTCAAACAGCTGAACATCTGGCGCGAAGCCCTGCCCGATGCCATGTTTGTCAATGTGTACGGCCCCACGGAGATCACCTGCAATTGTACATGGTACATCGTAGACCGGGATTTTGAACCGGATGAGACACTCCCCATGGGGAAACCTTTCCCCAATGAACGGGTGTTTCTGCTGGATGAGGAGGACCGCCTGATCACGGACCCGGGCAGGGACGGAGAGATCTGTGTTGCCGGCACTGCGTTATCCCTTGGCTATTACCGAAACCCGGAAGCGACGGCTGCGGCTTTCGTGCAGAATCCGCTGAATGACCGCTATCCGGAGCTGATCTACCGGACAGGTGATCTGGCACGCTATCTTGAAGACGGAAGTCTTTGCTTTGTCGGCAGAAAAGACTTTCAGATCAAGCATATGGGGCACAGGATCGAGCTGGGAGAGATCGAGCAGGCCATGAACGCGGTGCCCGAGGTGCAGAGCTGCTGCTGCCTGTTCCTGAAGGAAAGGATCACAGCCTTCTACACCGGTGACATTGACAGAAAGGAACTGGCCGGCGCCCTGAAGGAGCGGATCCCCGACTATATGGTGCCGAATACTTTCAGGCAGCTGGACCAGCTGCCGATGAATAAGAACGGAAAGACGGACCGGAAGGCACTGGCGGCGATGATGGAGAGGAAAAAATGATCACGGATCATCAGATTGGAGAAATCAGAACACCTGCATATATATTTGACATTGATGTGCTGGGGAGTAGAATAAAAATGATCAGGGAGCATCTGGGAGATAAGATCCGGCTTGTTTATGCCATCAAGGCCAATCCTTTCCTGGTGCGTCCTCTCATTCCGCTGGTGGATGCTTTTGAAGTGTGTTCACCCGGTGAGGAAGTGATCTGCCGCCGGGCCGGAGTGCCCGGGAAGATGCTGGTTCTGTCCGGCGTGAATAAGGAAAAGGCCAATTTCGATGAGATCATGGACCGCTACGGGGCAGACCCGGTGTATACGGTCGAATCCGAGCAGCAGATGGAGATGCTCTCCGGCCTGGCGGAAGAAAAAGACATTCACGTTCGCGTATATCTGCGTCTGAGCGGGGGCAGCCAGTTCGGAATGGACGAATCCGTGCTGAGAAAGATCACCCGGGATCCTGGGCGTTTTCCAAATCTTGACATCAGCGGGCTTCATTATTTCACCGGAACGCAGAAGAAACCGAAACGGATCCGGCGTGAGTTGGAAAAGCTTGAAGGATTGCTGGCGGATCCGGAATTTACCGGAGACGGAGGCATGCCTGAGCTGGAATACGGACCGGGGCTGGCGGTTTCCTACTTCCCCGGCGAGCATGAACCGGACGAGGAGGGGGCTCTTGCGGATCTGCGTACCTGGCTGGATCATCTGCAGTACGGGGGCAGGATCACGCTGGAGATGGGACGTTTCATTGCCGCTTCCTGCGGGTCTTATGCGACAGGTGTGGCTGACCTGAAGGAGAATGACGGGACACATTACTGTATCGTGGACGGCGGCATTCACCAGGTCAATTATTACGGTCAGAATATGGCCATGAAGATCCCGGGGATCAGGGTGCTTCGCCGGGACGGTGCGGGTGAAGTCAGACCGGTACCGACTGAGGAAGACGCGCCGGGCTGCACGGTCTGCGGTTCGCTCTGTACAACGGCCGATGTTCTGGTACGTGAATGGAAGGCACCAAAACTGCAGATCCATGATATACTGGTTTTTGAAAAGACAGGCGCTTATGCTGTGACGGAGGGAATAAGCCTGTTCCTGAGCAGGGATCTTCCGCGGATCTATCTGTCACAGGGAGGGTGCCTTTCAATGATAAGAGACAAAATAAAAACGGAGGACTTGAACGATGGAACATTTGATTGAAATTCTGGAGAGTGTACAGCCTGATGCAGATTATGAGAACTGCACAACACTGATCGATGACGAGATTCTGACATCCTTTGATGTGATTTCAATCGTAAGCGAACTGGAAGATGAATATGATATCCAGATCAAACCGGTGGATATCATTCCCGCGAATTTCAATTCAGCGAAAGCGATCATGGAGATGATCGAAAGACTCAGCAACTGAAAGTGAACCGAACCTGCCATGTCTTTTACATCGTTTAGCTTCGGGTTGCTGGTGGCAGCCTGCGTACTGCTTTATTATGCTGTGCCATTCAGGCACCGCTGGCTTGTCCTGCTGGCAGTTTCGTGGATGTATTATGCCGCAGCAGGCCCGTCACTGATGATCTTTCTGCTGTTTTCAACAGTGACGACTTTTCTCGGCGCATCATGGGCGGAAAAAGGAAGCCGGGCCGGCATTGCCGTCCCGCTCATTCTGGATTTCGGCATGCTCGCCGTCCTGAAGTACAGCAACTTTGCGATCCTGATCGCAAACCGGCTTCCCGGCGTATCGATCCCGATGCTGAAGCTGCTGCTGCCGCTCGGCATATCGTTTTACACTTTCCAGTCGGCCGGATATCTGCTGGATGTGTACTGGAAAAGATGTGACAGGGAGACAAACTTTTTCAGATATGCCCTGTTCGTCTCCTTTTTTCCCCAGCTGATGCAGGGACCGATCGGCAGGCACGCGTCACTGTCGCCCCAGCTTGCGCAGGGACATGCCTATGATCCTTCGAATATTCAAAGGGGACTGTACCGGATCACCTGGGGCCTGTTTAAAAAGATGGTCGTGGCGGACAACGCGGCTCTGTATGTCAACCGGATCTTCGGCGCATATGAGGACATCCATGCACTTGGGTTCCAGGCCGTTCTGATGTACAGTGTGCAGCTGTATGCGGATTTTTCGGGCGGAATCGATATTGCGCTGGGCATTGCCGAAATGTTCGGAATCCGGCTGGATGAAAATTTCAGGCAGCCGTACTTTGCCACATCCCTGACGGATTTCTGGCACCGCTGGCATATCACGCTGGGGACCTGGATGAAGGACTATGTGTTCTATCCGATCACGCTTTCCGGGTGGATGGGAAAACTCCGCAGAAAGTGCAGGAAACTGTTCGGGAAGGAGACCGGACGGGCCCTGCCTGTGTGCATTGCGAATGTCATTGTGTTCGTGGTGGTCGGTATCTGGCACGGACCTGCATGGCATTTTATCGCCTACGGCGTATACAACGGCCTGATCATCGGAATCAGCGGTCTGCTGACAGGTACGTTCAGGGGATGGAAAAAGAAACTCGGGATCACGGATCAGACCGGGTGGTTCAAAGCTTTCAGGATCCTGCGGACGTTTCTGATCGTGAACATCAGCTGGTTTCTGGACAGGAGCGTAAGCATCGGGCAGGCATGCACGATGTTCAGGGAATCATTCGGCAGCAGGCTGTTTTCGATCGGGATCATCGATCCATCAGACCCCGGCAATTGTCTGTTTCGGTTTATGACGATTCTGCTGGGGTGCCTGTGCATCCTTGCGGTGAGCATCCTGAAAGAGCGGGGGACGGATGTCAGGGGACTGATCGCACAAAGACCTGCGGTG
>JAGCAV010000114.1 GCA_017652545.1 Lachnospiraceae bacterium | reverse complement strand
TTTTATCAGGACGTTTGCCCGGGAGAGGGGACTTGATGAGGATGAGCTTCTGGAGATCGCAGGAGAAGTACAGGAAGACGCGGGCAATTATCAGACGTTTGGGGAATGGTCCGCAGGCATAGACAGGGAACGGGAGGAGCAGAAACAGGCACGGAAAGAGGCCGGCCGCGTGGCCGGATCCGGAAACGGACCGGAAGAGAACCGGCTTCTGCTCTGTACGCTCCACAGCGCGAAGGGACTTGAATTCAGACAGGTCTTCCTGCCGGATGTCAATGAGGGAATGCTGCCCTACCGCAAGGCATCCCTTGAGAGCGAGATCGAGGAAGAAAGAAGACTCCTGTATGTCGGGATGACCAGGGCGAAGGACAGGCTGTATATCATGTTCGTGCAGGACCGTTTCGGAAAGGAACAGAAGCCGTCCAGGTTTCTGACGGCGCTTGCATCACAGAAAACAGGGTCTTGACAAAACAGGAAACAGTGGTATCATGAACATATGAACAATTAGTCATATGTTCAAACGTAAATATAAGCAAGCCATAAAGTAAGGAGGCCGGAAAATGAAGAAAACATATAAGATTGATGTGGACTGTGCGGCATGTGCGGAAAAGATGCAGGAAGCAGCCAGGAAAACGGACGGCGTAAAGGATGCAGTCGTCAGCTTCATGACCCTGAAGATGAAGGTGGAGTTTGAAGAAGGGGCCGATCCGGCAGTCGTAATGCCCAATGTCCGCGCCAATTGCAGGAAGGTGGAGGACGAGTGCGAGGTGTACATCTGAGTGAGAGTGGAGAGTTGAGAGTGGAGAGTTGAGTTGAGAGTGAAGGGTTGAGTCTGATGAACAGGAAACAGAAAAATCTCCTGATCCGTATCATTGCGGCCATCGTCTGCGTGGCCGCGCTGCTTTTGTTTGACGGGCGAATCCCCGCATGGTATATCAAACTGGCGCTGTACATGATCCCGTATCTGATCGTGGGTTATGACATCATCCGGAAGGCCTGGCACGGAATCCGCAACGGACAGATCTTTGACGAAAACTTCCTGATGACAGTTGCCACCATCGGCGCGATCGGAGTCGGGATTTACAATGCCGTGAACGGCGGCGAAGACGACTATCTGGAAGCAGTGGCTGTCATGCTCCTCTACCAGGTCGGTGAGCTGTTCCAGAGCTATGCCGTGGGTAAATCCCGGAGAAACATCAGTGACCTGATGGATATCCGGCCGGATTATGCCAATATCGAAGAGGACGGGCAGCTGGTCAGGGTGGATCCGGATGAGGTGGAAGTCGGTTCCGTTATCGTTGTGCAGCCGGGAGAAAAGATCCCGCTGGACGGGATCGTCGTGGAAGGAAAGTCTTCGCTGAACACGGCCGCGCTGACCGGAGAGAGCGTTCCCCGGAACGTGTCTGAGGGCAGCGAGGTGCTGAGCGGGTGCATCAATGAGAGCGGCGTCCTGAAAGTGCGCACCACGACCGAATTCGACGAGTCAACGGCTTCCAGAATCCTGGACCTGGTGGAGAACGCGGCCTCCAGGAAATCAAAATCGGAAAACTTTATCTCAAGGTTTGCAAAATACTACACGCCGATCGTGTGCTTTTCGGCACTGGCGCTGGCCGTGCTGCCGCCCATCGTGCTGAGGGTCATGGGCAGGGATCCGATGATTGCCGAGTGGGTTTACAGAGCCTGCACGTTCCTTGTCATCAGCTGCCCGTGCGCGGTCGTCATCAGCGTACCCTTAAGTTTCTTCGCGGGCCTGGGAGGCGCCAGCAGCAGCGGTATCCTGATCAAGGGCTCAAACTTTCTGGAGGCCATGTCATCGGTCAGGTGCGTTGTATTTGACAAGACAGGAACGATCACGAGGGGGAATTTCGAGGTGACCGCTGTTCACCGCAGCCCGATCGACAGTGAAAAGCTGCTGGAGTACGCAGCCCTGATCGAGAGCCACTCCTCACATCCCATCAGCCTGAGTCTGCAGAAAGCTTACGGAAAGTTCGTTGATCAGGGCAGGGTGACAGATGTACAGGAGATCAGCGGCCACGGTGTGACCGGCAGGGTGGACGGCGTCATGACAGCCGCCGGCAATACAAAGCTGATGGAAAGCCTGGGCATTCCTTACGGCGACTGTGAAGAGTGTGAGACGGACCATCAGGCAGGTACAGTTGTACATATGGCTGTTGACGGTGTTTATGCCGGACACATTGTCATTGCGGATGAACTGAAACCGACGGCAGAACAGGCGATGCGGGCACTGAAAGAGGCCGGTGTGACCAGGACGGTCATGCTGACCGGTGACACACAGAAGGTGGCGGAGGCTGTTGCGGCAAAGGTCGGTCTGGAGGAGTTCCATGCAGGCCTGCTTCCGGCGGACAAGGTCGTCTGGGTGGAGAAGCTGCTCGAAGAGAAGGATAAGAAGACGAAGCTGGCTTTTGTGGGCGACGGAATCAATGACGCGCCTGTGCTTTCCAGGGCAGATATCGGTATCGCCATGGGTGCCATGGGATCCGATGCCGCCATCGAGGCGGCGGATGTGGTCCTGATGGATGATGATCCCATGAAGATCGCAAAGGCGATCCGGATCTCCAGGAAATGCATCGGGATCGTACACCAGAACATCGTTTTTGCGCTGGGCGTGAAGATCCTCTGCCTGATCCTCGGGGCTGTCGGTATCGCGAATATGTGGGTCGCGATCATCTCCGATGTAGGTGTGATGATTCTGGCGGTCCTGAACGCGGTCAGAGCGCTTTTTGTGAAAAAGCTGTAACAGGGATCCATGCCGGGAGCATGCGGATATTCGGGAAGTGAGGGAAAAATGGGACAGGAGCATCAGGGACATGAATGGGTGCGGGAGAACGAACCGGAAATGCTTGCCGGCTTCTTCAGTACCTTTGGGGACGCGACCAGGATCCGGATCCTGAACGCCCTCATGAAGGGGGAGATCTGCGTGGGAGATCTCGCGAATGAACTGGACATGACGCAGTCAGCCATTTCCCATCAGCTGAAGGTGCTGAAGGCGAGCCGTCTTGTCAAGAGCCGCAGAGAAGGAAAACAGATCTATTACAGCCTGGACGATGAGCATGTGCAGGCGATCCTGCTGTCGGGAATTGAGCATGTCCGGGAGTGAACGGCACCTTCCGGCATGCGCGGAGCGAAGAGCCGGGAACAGCCGCGGTGCTTAAGATGCGGCAGCCGCCGTGTGATTGTGAGGAGAATGATATGGAATACAGGACAGAACATGATTCGATGGGGGAGGTAAAGGTCCCCGCCGACCGGTACTGGGCTGCGCAGACGCAGCGAAGCTGTGAGAATTTCAGGATCGGTGTCGGGATCGAAACGATGCCGGGAGAGATCATTCACGCTTTCGGTATTTTGAAAAAAGCGGCTGCGCTGACAAACCATGCGCTCCGGCCGGAGAAGATGACGGCAGAAAAGCTGGCTGTGATCACACAGGCCTGCGACGAGGTGATCAGCGGAACCCTGAACGGGCATTTTCCGCTGGTGGTCTGGCAGACCGGTTCCGGTACCCAGTCAAACATGAACGCCAACGAGGTGATCGCAGGCCGGGCGAATGAGATCGCAGGTAAAAAACTGTGCCATCCCAATGATGACATCAATATGAGCCAGTCTTCAAACGACACCTTTCCGACGGCCATGCATATATCAGCGGTCCTGTCGCTGGAGGACAGGCTGCTGCCGGCAGTGGAAGGCCTGATCGCGGTGCTGAAAAGACTGGAAAAGGAAAATGAGGGCATCGTCAAATCCGGAAGGACGCATCTGCAGGATGCGGTGCCGATCCGTTTTTCCCAGGAGATCAGCGGATGGCGCAGTTCTCTTGAACGGGATGCACAGATGATCCGTCTGGCACTGGATCCGCTGAGGGAGCTTGCGCTGGGTGGAACGGCAGTCGGCACCGGCCTGAATGCCCCGGAAGGGTTTGACAGGATGGTGGCTTTAAAGACGGCAGAACTGACCGGAAGACCTTTCCGCACGGCGGCCAACAAATTTCATGCGCTGACAAGCAAGGATGAGATCGTCTTTGCCCATGGCGCCGTGAAGGCGCTGGCGGCCGACATGATGAAGATCGCCAACGATGTGCGCTGGCTTGCCTCCGGCCCGAGGGACGGTCTGGGCGAGATCCTGATTCCCGAAAATGAGCCGGGTTCATCGATCATGCCGGGGAAAGTCAATCCGACCCAGTGCGAACAGGTGACGATGGTCGCTGTCCAGGTGATCGGAAATGACACGGCTGTCGGCATGGCGGCATCCCAGGGCAATTTTGAACTGAATGTTTTTATGCCCGTGATCGCATACAACTTCCTTCAGTCCGTGCGGCTGCTGGCTGAATCCATCGTTTCCTTCACGGTCAACTGCGCGGTCGGGATCAGGGCGAACCGGGAGAAGATGCACCATAATCTCCACAATTCCCTGATGCTGGTGACAGCGCTCAATCCCTATATCGGATATGAAAACGCGGCCAGGACCGCACATCTGGCATTTGAGGAGAATCTGTCCCTGAAGGAAGCCTGCGTACGGCTCGGTTTCCTTACCGGGGAAGAGTTTGACAACGTGTTTCATCCGGAGGAAATGGCATAAGGAAGGAAGAGCAGAAGAAGGATGAACCTTTTATTCTTGATGAACAGTGCGGCTCTGGGCGTCGGCCTGGCCATGGATGCGTTTTCCGTCTCCATGGCAAACGGCCTGCATGAGCCGGACATGGGAAAAGGACGCATGTGCGGCATCGCCGGTGTGTATGCGTTCTTTCAGTATGCGATGCCCATGATCGGGTGGATCTGTGTTCATACGATTGTGGAACTGTTTTCCGCTTTTGAAAACTTCATCCCCTGGATCGCGCTGGGGCTGCTGCTGTATATCGGCGGCCGGATGGTCCTGGAAGGGTGGAGAGAGAAGAATGCGGCTCAAAGCGAGGGGATCCGCAGCCCGCTTTCCGGAAAGCTGCTGCTCGTCCAGGGAATCGCGACCTCCATCGATGCGCTGTCGGTGGGATTCACCATTGCGTCCTATGATGTATGGATGGCCAATGCCGCCGCCCTCATCATTGCAGCCGTTACGTTCCTGATCAGCTTTACCGGGCTCGGGATCGGAAAGAAGGCAGGTACCCGGCTTTCATGGAAAGCCTCTGTGCTGGGAGGCTGCATCCTGATCGCGATCGGGATTGAGATCTTTGTAAAAGGAATAATCAGATGATGACAATGACGAATATCAATACCGGTGTGGAAAAGGGGGAATCCCTGGATGACCGTTCCTATACGGCTGTTGTCCGGAGGGTTTCATTCTGGTCCATGGCAGGAACCCTCGTGCTGGCAGGGTTTAAATTTCTGGCCGGCATTTTCGGAAGAT
>JAGCAV010000113.1 GCA_017652545.1 Lachnospiraceae bacterium | reverse complement strand
TTTAAGACATGAGCGAGATCAACAACGACCTGAACGAAGTGTTCGAGGAAACCATGGATGACTCCACGGTGATCACGGTCCCGATTGACGCGACACTGTCCATGGAAGGGTACGCGGCGGACGCCGCGGCAGTCGGCGAGGTGCTGGCAGGCCTGGGACGGATCAAGGTCAACGCCGAGGAAGCCGACAACCAGGGGCAGATCTACATTGACGGTACCGGCATTCCGATGAGCGATACGGACGAAACCACACTGCAGGAGGCCATCGCGGCAGAACAGGGGAAGACGGCTGCGGACATCCCGATGAGCGACGATCCGGAAGCGGAGACCATCGCGGCAGCGGTGGCGGAGGCGAAGGAAGCCGGAGAGGGCGCAGTCCGCACTGTGAACGGACTGCTGCCGGATGACGGGAACGTAACGCTGAACAAGGTGCCGCTGGCGGACAACCTGGACAGCACGGTCCGGCAGAACAGCAGCGGGGACTACATCATCCGGACGGCGGGCGGTGCGGCATCCCTCTCTGACGGCCCTGCGGCACTGCTGCGGGTGAGCGGCAACTCCGTGCGGACCGGATATACACCGGAGAGTGTGGACTTTAACGTGAGCGGCGAGAGCATCGACGCGAGCATCACAGACATGGACACGTTCCGGACGGAGATGGGTGACAGCGGAACGCTGACACTGAGCTATTCCGGCAGCTGGAGCGAGGATCCTGCGGACTACGGCATCACGGTGGTCGGCACACCGGAGAACGGTGACAGCATCATCGTGGACTGGGTCAAAGAGATCCGTGGCGTGATCACGAACGCGACACCGGCGGCATTCGGTGTGACCGGGTGGAACCTGTACAACCAGACGGCCGGATACGCACGGGTTGTGCGGTATTCGGAGGAATACGGATACAAGATCAGCGGCAGCTACTCCGCGCTGGCCTTCAGCGAGACAGAGAGCGGAGCACAGACGGCGATCACGCCGGACAGCAGCGGGCTGTTCATGGTCCCGGCTGACGGATTCCTGCACGTTACGGGCGGAAACAGTACGACGGCGATCTGGGCGACATGGTCCGACTGGATCAACGGTTATTCCGGCGACTTCCAGGCGTACACGAAGAGCACCATAAGCCTGAGCACGATCATGGGGACGCTGTTCCCGGACGGCCTGTGCGCGGTGGAAGGCGTGCGGGACTATATCGACATCGCAGGCGGGTATGCTTACAACTGGGTTGATGTTCTGGAATACAGTGCAGAAAACCTGGCTGTTGCGGAGGCATCAGGACGCGCATACCTGTACGATGAGAACAACATCCTCCTAGCCAGGGCGAGCGCACTGATCACAGCGCTGAGCGGCGTACTGGCCATCAGCGGAGCGTACACGGTGAACGGCCACGGACTGGAGATGTTCGACGGATCCGCGGTGGCAGTCGGCGGAATGACCAGCTACGGCGTGGACCTGAAGAACAAACTGGAGCGGGACGTGCTGACGAAATCCCAGCAGACACTCTCTGCGAGTGAACAGGCGCAGGTGCGGGAGAATATCGGGGCTGCAAGCGCAGCAGAGGTCAGTGGAGTCCTGGACAAGATGGTGAAGGTCGTTGACTATTCGTATACGGTCTCTTCACTTGCTGCAGGTGCCGCGTTGAGCATCACTGCAAACACGTTCGGCGTATCCACTCCTGCCGGATATAAACCGACGTCCATCGCAAAGTATTATGTGGACAGTAATTTCAATCTTTACTTCCTGAACTGCCGGGCAATCGGAACCGACAAACTGCTGTCGATCAAGAACATGAGCAACAGCGCCCAGACGAACAAGAACATTACGCTGTCCATCGAGTATGTCAAATCAAGTCTGACATAAAAGAAAGAAGGCGAGACTATGAGATCCTCAACGTGGAGGCTGGAAGACCTTAGAAACGTAATCCTGAACCTGGGCTTTGTGGGTGAGAATCTTCACACCCGTCAGATCTTCGACTGCAAGAAGATGTTCGACCAGTATCCGAACGCGTCTGTCAGCATGACGGTGACGCCGCCGGAGGGAGAACCGTATCCCGGCACGATCGAGCGGGACGGGGACCTGGTCATCTGGGACGTGAGGGACAGCGACCTGGTCGCGGAGGGCGACGGGGAGATCCAGCTCGTCTTTACACAGGAGCCGCACATCGCGCGGTCGTATAATGCACGGACGCATATCTGCCGGTCACAGGTACCGACCGGCAGCATCCCGTCCGGGTTGGATGATTACATCACGAGAGCCGATCAGCTGCTGGAGCAGGTGGAGGACACCTTCCCGGCCGGCGGCACGACGGGGCAGGTGCTGGCGAAGAAGAGCGACGCAGACTATGACACAGAATGGGTCGATCAGGGCACCGGCGGTACGTCTGATTATGACGAACTGGAGAACCGCCCGCAGATCGGCGGCGTTACACTGACGGGGAACAAGACGCTGCACGACCTGGGCGCTGCATCCGAAGAGGCCGTCGAGGCGAAGTACACGAAGCCGGAGACGGGTATCCCGGCCAGTGACCTGGCTGCCGGAGTGATCCCGGACCCGGAGGATCTGATCGACGATGAAGCCGGAGCAGGAGACACCGACAAGGTGTGGAGCGCGGACAAGTCCCATGAGTTATTGACGGAAATTGCGAAGAAGGCTGATAAAACATATAATCCAAATTTGAACCTCGATCCTTATTACACAAACGTAGGAACGGGCATACCACAGCTTGATCCGAAAAGCAATTGGGGGTTCTCTAACACAAGTGAGGTTTATTCTGTTGCAAACGGGAAGTTGACCTATACCCAATCGGACACAAATGATAAATTGTATAAGGCCGTTTCACTGATAAATGGTCATGATTATTACTATTATCTGGATGTAACAGGATCTGGGTCATTGGTTATGCATTTCGCCGGATATTATACCGGGGAAAAATATGATAATGACTATATCGAGAAAAGTTTCACTTGTGGTCTGACAACAGGAGCAACGTATGCACAAATCAGGGCAAAAAGCACGACATCTTATACCCTTGGGCTGTTTGTGCTGCTTGATTTAACCGCACTTGGCATCACGCTTGAAGAAGCAAAAAAGTTGAAAGATGCAATAAAGAAAATGTCCGTGATAAATGTAATGGACTACGGTGCAAAAGGGGATGGGGTGACGGATGATACCGATGCGATTGCGGAGGCAGTAAAAGTATGCCCACCCGGTGGAACGGTGTTCATTCCGGGTGGAACATATTTAATCAAAAATATCGCTTGCAAATCCGATGTTTCTGTCAAGGGAGAAGGACGAGCAACGGTTCTCTCGTTTGCTGATAATGTTACACCCCCGTCAACAAAATCATACAACTGTTTGACCGTGAAGAATGTCAGCAATGTGTATATTTCAGATTTGACAATGGATGGAAACAGAACCAATAATTCTGCTTCTTCGTCTGTTGTTGATGCGGATGACAGTTTTAACTGTATTGCCATTATTCATTCGGATCATGTTGTCATTGATAACGTGTGGGGGCATAGTGCAGGTTATCACGGTGTTATTATGGTAGATGCTCACCACATTGAAGTTAAAAACTCCAAATTTTGGGACAATGGATTCCGTCCTATCCACGGACATTCAACTGTCAATGATGTAAAAGTCATTAACAATGAAGTGTGGGCGAATGGTCAAGGATTTGAAGGTGTAGGACATTCCGCTTATGATGCTATCTACTTCTTTGACGATGTGCATCGGCTTGAAATCAGTGACAATTACATCCATGACAGCACGAATATTGGCGGCATCCAGATTGGTGGGAACTATGTTGGTGATGGTGATCCATCCTCTGATATTATGATCGTGGGAAATATCATCAAAAACCGCAATTTGGAAGATGACACAAAATCAAAGTATGGCATCCATATTATGGGCGATTGCGTTACTAATTTGAGCATTCTCAACAACAGCATTACTGGTGATCGTGGCATTTTCATGAACAATTATCACGATCGTGGTGCGAACAAAAATGTCAGCATTATAGGAAATACTATTTACAACTGCAAGACATACGGAATATATGTCACAGAAGCATATTATGATTGCATTGTCAGCAATAATCAAATTGTTGGTGGTACTCAGGCTGGTATTCAGATAGAAAAAAATGAAAAGCTGACGATTACGGGGAATGTTGTTGTGGACTACGAGAGAGGCATACATATCAAAAACGGCACAGATGTTGTTATATCGAGCAATGTTGTGGAAAGGCGTGGGCAATCTGCTCCTGCATTGAACGCATCAATCAAGGCTGATGATACAAATACAAACGTTTGGATGATTTACAACATTGTAGGGATAGCAGTTATAAATTCTGGAACGGGTGCTGTTACATTGCCATCGTAAGAAGTTAGTGGACAATCGGCAACCGTGCATAAAAGGACGAAATTCACTCCAGCAGTGTACACCGGTGTACATCAGTAACCAAGTTTTTTGAGCCAGGCATCGAGCGCTTTCTGGATGCACCATGAACGGTTACGATCTTCATCCTTCATGTATTTTTCCAG
>JAGCAV010000112.1 GCA_017652545.1 Lachnospiraceae bacterium | reverse complement strand
GCATCGTCAGGATCGGGATCATCGTTATGGATCCGTTTCTGCCCTTCTGGCGTCCGGCTCTTTCATAGAGGGACGCGAGGTCGGTATACATGTAGCCCGGGTAGCCGCGGCGTCCCGGCACTTCCTTACGGGCAGCGGAGACCTCACGCAGCGCGTCGGCGTAGTTCGTGATATCCGTCAGGATGACCAGCACGTGCATGTCCTTCTCAAATGCCAGATACTCGGCAGCCGTCAGGGCCATACGCGGTGTGGAGATACGCTCAACAGCCGGGTCGTTGGCCAGGTTAATGAACAGGACCGTACGGTCGATGGCGCCTGTTTCCTTGAAGGATTCCTCAAAGAAGTGGGCTTCCTCGAAAGTAATACCCATGGCTGCGAACACAACGGCGAAGGACTCGTCGGTGCCGCGCACCTTTGCCTGTCTTGCGATCTGAGCCGCCAGCTGCGCGTGAGGCAGACCGGAAGCGGAGAAGATGGGCAGCTTCTGTCCGCGGACCAGGGTGTTCAGGCCGTCAATGGCGGAAACACCGGTCTGGATGAACTCGGAGGGATATGCCCTGGCTGCCGGGTTCATGGGCAGGCCGTTGATATCCATACGCTTTTCGGGCAGGATCTCGGGACCGCCGTCTATGGTCCTTCCGAGGCCGTCAAACACACGGCCCAGCATATCTTCGGAAACGCCGAGCTCCATGGCGTGGCCAAGGAAACGGACCTTGCTGTTGGAAAGATTGATACCGGTGGAAGCCTCAAACAGCTGTACCAGCGCGGAGTCGCCGTCGATCTCCAGCACCTTGCAGCGCCTGACCTGGCCGTCGGCCAGCTCGATCTCACCCAGCTCATTGTAGGTAACATTCTCAACGCCTTCAACCAGCATCAGAGGACCGGTGACTTCCTGTATTGTACGATATTCCTTTGCCATAATTTACAGGTCCTCCTTTCCGATCATGCTGCCCAGTTCTCTGGCAAGCTCTTCCTGGATCTTCTCGTATTCCTCATCCACGTTCTCTTCAAGCGTGTATTTGAAACGTCCGATCCTCTCGCGGACCTCTGCCTTGACGATATCATTGATGGAAGCGCCCTTATCCAGCGCGTCAAGACTGATCTCATAGAACATATACACCAGTCTCATCATATCGTACTGCTTCTTCAGAGATGTATAGGTATCGATCTCGTCGAAAGAGTTCTGATGCAGGAAGTCCTCACGGATTGAGCGCGCCGCTTCCATCTTCAGACGATCTCTCGGAGAAAGGGCATCCATACCGACCATCTTCACGATCTCGTTCAGGGATGCCTCCTCCTGCAGGAGGATCATCAGGTTCTGGCGGGTCTCCATCCAGTCTGATTCCACATTCGTGTCAAACCACTTCTGCATATCGTCCAGATAGAGGCTGTAGCTGGTCAGCCAGTTGATGGCCGGGAAGTGACGCTGATAAGCCAGCGCTGCATCCAGTGCCCAGAACACCTTGACGATACGGAGTGTCGCCTGGGATACCGGCTCGGAAATATCACCGCCGGGCGGTGAGACTGCGCCGATCGCGGACAGGGAGCCCTCGCGGCCTTCCTTTCCTATTGAAATAACGCGTCCTGCACGCTCATAGAACTGTGCCAGACGGGAACCTAAGTATGCCGGGTAACCTTCCTCACCGGGCATCTCCTCCAGACGGCCGGACATCTCACGGAGCGCCTCGGCCCAGCGTGATGTGGAGTCAGCCATCAGAGCGACTGAATAGCCCATGTCACGGAAATACTCCGCCATGGTGATACCTGTATATATGGAAGCTTCACGTGCCGCAACCGGCATGTCGGAAGTGTTCGCGATCAGGACCGTCCTCTGCATCAGAGACTCGCCGGTCCGCGGATCCTTCAGCTCGGGGAACTCATTCAGAACGTCTGTCATCTCGTTGCCGCGCTCGCCGCAGCCGATGTAGACCACGATGTCGGCTTCCGCCCACTTGGCCAGCTGATGCTGCGTAACCGTCTTTCCTGAACCGAACGGTCCGGGGATAGCGGCAACACCGCCCTTGGCAATGGGGAAGAACGCGTCAATGACGCGCTGTCCGGTCACCAGCGGCATGTCGGGCGGCAGCTTGTGCAGGTAGGGACGTCCGCGGCGCACAGGCCACTTATGCATGAGCTTCAGCTCCGCTGTTTCGCCGTCTTCCATCTTCACATGACCGATCACCTCATCGACCGTATAGGAACCGGACGCGATGTCCCCGATCACACCCTTAATGCCGTAAGGCACCATGATCTTCTGGACCACGACAGGTGTTTCCTGAACGGTACCGATGATGTCTCCTGCCTCCACTTCATCGCCCGCCTGCACGCACGCGACAAAATCCCATTTTTTCTCCCGGTCAAGCGCCGGCACTTCCACGCCGCGGCTGAGCAGGTTGCTGTTTGTCTGTTCCATGATCTTATTCAGCGGACGCTGAATACCGTCATAGATCGAGCTGATCAGTCCCGGTCCCAGTTCAACGGAAAGCGGAACGT
>JAGCAV010000111.1 GCA_017652545.1 Lachnospiraceae bacterium | reverse complement strand
GACCGGTCAGCTCAAACCGATCCTTTCCAACGCGAACATCTGGGGACTGAACCTGTATGAGGCAGGCCTCGGTGAAAAGGTGGAGGAGATCTTCAGGGAGGAGCTGAAAGGAAAGGGAGCCGTCAGAGCCGCACTTAAGAAGTATTTGTAAGCATATAGTTGCAGAGCATATAATTGCAGAACATAAGCAGTGATCTGCTTATCCGGGCAGGTACCATTATTTTCAGAAAGGAAACAGAAATATGTCAAACAAAACTTTTTATCAGACCGGGTTGGAAGAGATCAAAGTCGGCGAAGCGCCAATGCCCGAAATGGGACCGGATGACGTAACGATCAAAATTCAGTCTGTCGGCGTGTGCGGTTCAGACCTGCACTATTACAGCAAAGGTTCGATCGGAGACTTTGTGGTTGAGTATCCCTTTATCCTGGGGCATGAGGCTGCCGGTGTGATCAGCGCGGTAGGTGAGAATGTCAAGAATCTCAAGGTCGGTGACCGTGTCTGCATGGAGCCGGGTGTTCCCTGCATGAAATGCGAAGAGTGCCTGACAGGCCACTACAATCTTTGCAAGGATGTAAAATTCTGGGCAACCCCGCCCTATGACGGTGTGCTCAGCGAATATGTCGCTCATCCGGCGGCGTTTACTTTCAAAATCCCGGACAACATGAGCTTTACGGAAGGCGCCCTGGTAGAGCCGCTGGCCATCGGCCTGCATGCCTGCAACACGGGCGGCGTGAAACTCGGCCAGACAGTTGTCATCGTAGGTGCCGGCTGCATCGGCCTGGTCACATTGCTGGCAGCAAAAGCCTACGGCGCAACACAGATCATCGTAGGCGATGTGATCGACAAGAGACTGGCTAAGGCGGAAGAGCTCGGTGCGATCGCTGTCAACACGAAGAACGAAGATCTTGTGGCAAAGGTCATGGAGCTCACCGGCGGACGCGGCGCGGATGTGTGCATTGACTGCGCCGGCTTCTCGGCAACCGTCGATTCCTGCCTGTCCAGCGCGAAACCGGCAGGCATGGTGATCATTGTCGGCCTCGGCGCAGACCGTGTGGACGGCTTCAACACCAGCATCATGTCCACAAAGGAACTGACAGTGAAATCCATCTTCCGTTACAGAAATCTGTATCCGACCGCGATCAACGCGATCGCAGACGGAAGGATCAATGTCGGCGCCATCGTATCACACAGGTTCAAATTTGATGATACGATCGAAGCGTTCGCGACCTGCACAAAGGATATCAGGAACGTGGTCAAGGGCGTCATCGAGTATTGATGGAGATAGATCAGATTTTATAAGGAGACAGAGGCGGTTCTCTGTCTCCTTATTATGATCATGAGGCGGAGATGCGGACCGCCTTATGAATGCCAGGCGCACCAGACAGGAGGTATGTATGACAAGCAGAGAAAGGATGCTGGCCGTCGTTAACGGCGGGCCGATCGACAGGCTGCCGGTGGAGATCCATTTCATCGATGAGAGCGTCAGAGCGCATTATGCGGAAATGCTGGGAATGACGCCCGGACAGCTGTCGGATTATCTGGAAAACGATATGCGGTATCTGTATACGATGGACGAGGTCGGCTGCTATATGCAGGAGCCGGATCTGATCGCGAAAGGCGTCGAATACGGCTTTGCGACGCCGGATCCTGAGATACCCATGGCCTATACCGACGGGTTCGGGATCAAATGGGACGCGGGTTCATCTGGCCAGAGACCTTTAAGCCACGGACATGACTGGGATTTCCTGCGTGCGTTCAGGATGCCTGATCCTGACAGACCGGGTATGTTCTACGATTTTGACAAGCATGTGGATGAGTTCCGCGCGAAGGATGTGGCATATGTGGCGCTGCAGTATTACGGTCCCCTGGAAAAGTATGAGAACATGCGGGGATTCGAAAACGCCATGATGGATTTCTACGAGGAGCCTGATCTGGCGGAGGAGCTGCTGGACAGGATCGCGGATTACCGGGAGACACTGGCACACAGGATCGTTGAGAAGGGCGTCGTCTTCGGACACGGCGGCGACGATTACGGCACACAGAGAGGGCCCATGATCAGCCTGGAGATCTTCCGGGAGTTCATCAAGCCGAGGCTGGCGAGAATCTATAAGGTATATAAAGATGCCGGACTTCCCATGCTCCATCACAGCTGCGGAGACTGTTCCGAGTTCATCGACGACCTGATCGAGATCGGGGTTGACTGCCTGCATCCGATCCAGGCTTCCGCCATGGATATACACAGGCTGTATGAGAGGTATGGCGACAGAATTGTCTATTACGGGGGTTTTGATACGCATTCGTTCCTGAACAATTCCGAGCCGGAAAAAATCAGAGCCATGGTAAAGGACGCAATTGAAACCCTCGGCAGAAACGGCAGAATGGTGTGCGCCGCCATCAACCTGACAAACGAGGTGCCGGCAGACAATTTTAAGGCGCTGCTGGAGGCGATCAAGGAATACAGATACCTGTACAGCAGGTAAGGATGCGGAACGCCCGCAGAAAAGAACAGTTTCAGATGGAAAAGGAGACCCTGGGGTCTCCTTTTTTGTCGATAAGGAAACTGCTCGTTTCTTATCCACAAAAAGCTCGGGGCCGGAGATATCATATCATAATATTATACCTTAATCATGATAACAGAATATGGACATATCCCCTCCTGAATTATGATAACAACGTGTGGGGGCAGTGTGGTAATGTGCAACGAAAGGGGTTGCAGCAGTACAATTCACAATCAATTGAGAGGTTGATGTGAGACAAAACAAAAGGAGGAGAGGTATGAGAAACTGGAAAAAGGTTGTGGCAGGTCTGACCGGCGCCCTTGTGATCGGACTGGGAAGCCTTGCATTCGCCGGGGAAGAAATCACCATCACAGTGATCGACTGGAACACGGGTGTGGCATCGGAGCTGCAGAAGGCAGCTTGTCAGGAATATATGGATTCACATCCCGGAATCGTGATCGATCATCAGACGATCCCTTATGATGATTACAACACGAAGCTGAATACGCTGATCGCAGCCGGCGAAACACCGGATATCTTCTACGCCAGCGATATGTCGGCGCTCAACTACGGAAATGACGGGGTCTCCGCTGATCTTGTGCCGTTCTATGAGGCGGATGGGATCGATATCAATGAGAAATTCATTTCTCCCGCCATCTACGGAACAGACGGCAAGGTCTACGGCCTGGCATACGGCGTGGTGAGTACCATCATGTATTTCAACAAGGACATCTTTGATGCAGCCGGTGTTGAGTATCCCTCCCAGGATCCTGCCAACCCGGACACCTGGGATGAATGGGTCGAGAAGCTGCAGAAGGTTACCGTAGACCAGAGCGGAAAGCATCCCGGAGAAGACGGTTTCAATCCCATCGCCACCAAGACATACGGGACGATCTCCCCGTCCTGGTACTATCACCTGAGCGCATTCCTGCATTCCGCAGGCGGTTCCTTCTTCGATGACAACGGATATGCCCTTGACAGCGAGGCAGGTCTGAAGGTGATCCAGGCAGTGGATGATCTGACCAACAAGTATCAGGTTGCCCCGACGCCCATCGCAGAGGATGCGCTTCCCGCAGTGGCCAGCATGTTTGCGGAAGGCCAGCTGGCAACCTATATCTCCGGCAGCTATGAGTACATCGATATCGCCGCTGAGAACCCGAACATCGGCATTGCGCCGCCGCCCATGTTTGACAAACCCGCAACCATCGGCTGGGCAGCCTGCTGTGAGATGTCCGCAACCACGGAACATCCCCAGGAAGTATTTGATTTCCTGCGCTGGTACATCGAGGCAGACACCAACCCCTGCCACATCGCTTCCAACCTGCCCAATGAGTACAGGTATTATGAGGACGAAAGCCTCTATGATATCTGGATGGATCCGAAGCTCTATAACGATGATTACAGGGCTGTGGTTCCCGAACTGATGGCGGACTACTCCAACCTGCCTGAGATGTGTGTCACAAAGAATGCCGCACAGATCTTTGACGAATATGTCGCACCTGCGCTGGATACTGTCTGGATCGGACAGAGCAGTGTGGAAGACGCTGTGAAGGCTCTGGGCGAGAGCGTGATGACTGTGTATGAAGGCCGCTGGTGATCAGGCAATCTCCTGATGATGGTTTGAAGAAAAGCGTTCCCTGTCCTGAAGGGAGAACGCTTCGGGAAACGCCCCTGGAGGCGTTTCCCGTTTCAATATGCAATGCCGGGCGGCAGATATGCCGTGCCATGCAGGAGGTGTCAGATGAAAACCGGAAGGTTATCGCCCGCCATGCGGCGCAATATAGCGGGATATCTGTTTATTGCGCCAGCCCTGATCGGGCTTCTTCTTTTTTATGCGTTTCCGATGATTTTCAGCCTGTTCATCAGCTTTACAGACTGGAATCTCAGAAACGCGCCAAATGCGCAGGGACTGAAAAACTATATGCAGCTGGCTGCGGACCCGGTGTTCCTGAAAAGCGTGCGGGTAACATTTTACTACACGCTTCTCGCGGTCCCGGTGAGCAACGTCTACGCGCTGCTCATGGCGCTGCTGCTGAACATGAAATTCAGGGGCAGGTCAGTCGTGCGCACCATTTTTTACATTCCGTCTATCGTACCGGCGGTGGCGGCAGCCGGTATCTGGATGTATATCTTTAATCCCTACAACGGATTTCTCAATCAGATCGTCCCTGTTTTCGGGATGGATCCGCAGATGTGGATCTATTCACCGACACAGGTCATTCCCTGTCTGGTGGTCATGACAGCCTGGGGTGCCGGCGGAACGGCAGTGATCTATCTGGCAGCCCTGCAGGGGGTTCCGCAGATTCTTTACGAATCGGTTTCACTGGACGGCGGAAATGCATTCGACAGGTTCTTCCACATCACTGTGCCCATGATCAGCCCGATCATCTTTTACAATGTGATCATGGGTGTGATCAATTCCATGCAGATCTTCACACAGGGATATATCATGACCAAGGGCGG
>JAGCAV010000008.1 GCA_017652545.1 Lachnospiraceae bacterium | reverse complement strand
TCCCTTAAAGGTCGGACAATCCACCAAAAAGATCAAAGTGACCGGTCTGCAGTCGGGGGACTATGTTGTCTCCTGGAAATCCTCCAAACCCGGGATCGCTTCCGTCACCAAAAAGGGAAAGATCACCGGGAAGAAAAAAGGAACCGCCCTCATCAAAGTGACCACAGCCGCGGGAGCCGCATATTCGTTCAAAATCAGGGTTCAGCCGCAGAAGGTCGCCACAAAGAAAATCGTCACCGGTGTGCCAAAATCGATTACCCTGAAGAAGAAACACAAGGCAAAGATCGAAGCGCAGCTGATCCCGATCACGACGCTGGATAAGCTCTCCTATGCGACTTCCAGCAGGAAAATTGCCACGGTCAGGAAAGGAACGATCACAGCTGCCGGAAAAGGGACTGCCATCATCACCGTAAAGGCCGGAAAAAAACAAATCAAGATCAAATTGAAAGTGACAGACTGATCTTAGGGTCATCCTCTCTTACATACAGAAGCAGGGCTGCCGTTACCGGCAGCCCCTGTTATTTGTGCGTGACTTTCACGCTTTACTATGTTAATATATATTCCAACAGGACTATCTTTTCACTTCCTGGTCAGACTCTGCAAAACAGTCCTTTTATCTGATCGTAAGGACATCAATTCCCGCACAATTCAAACATCACTCCAAAGATATATTGATGATTCCTGCCGGACACGTATGACTTTTCCATACGTGCCCTGTTTCTTATTATCCGATTTACATCAATCTGTATCTGGGAGGTTGCCATGGAAAGAAACTGGAAACAGCTGCTGCATGACAGTATCCGCGACGCGCAGGGTCTGGCTCTGGAATTCGGATTTTCAGAGGAAGAAAAAGCCGGGCTGGAATCTCTGGTGAAACAGTATCCCGTATGTATCAATCCGTATTACCTCAGCCTGATCAACAAAAACGATCCGGATGATCCCATACGAAAAATGGCTGTTCCCAACCTGAAGGAATTTAATCCCGGCGGATCGATGGACACCAGCGGCGAAGCCAGCAATACCGTGGTCCAGGGCATGCAGCATAAATACAGGCAGACGGCAATGATCCTCTCAACAAACCAGTGTGCCATGTACTGCCGGCACTGCTTCCGCAAACGCCTGGTAGGGCTTTCAGACAATGAAGTTGCCCACCATATTCCGGAGATGGTTTCATATGTTGAGAAGCATACGGAGATCAACAATGTCCTCATATCCGGCGGAGATTCTTTCTTAAACACCAGCAGTACCCTGCGCAGATATCTTGAGCTCTTTTCCGCTGTCGATCACGTGGAATTCATCCGGTTTGGGACAAGAGTTCCTGTCGTTCTGCCGCAGCGGATCTATGAAGACGAAGAACTGTCCCTTCTGCTGCGTGAGTATACACGGAAAAAACCAGTCATCATTGTCACACAGTTCAACCATCCGCGGGAAATCACCGGGCAGGCCGATCTTGCGCTCAGGACCCTGCGTGACAGCGGCTGCATCATCAGAAACCAGACCGTTCTGTTAAAAGGTGTGAACGATGCGCCTGATGTGCTTGGAGATCTGCTGAACAGGCTGGTCGCCCATGGCGTGATTCCGTACTACATTTTCCAGTGCAGACCGGTGAGCGGCGTGAAAAACCAGTTCCAGGTTCCTCTCCTGCGCGGGAGCAGCATTGTTGAGGAGGCGAAGACACTGGTCAGCGGGCAGGCCAAAGGCCTGCGCTTCGCAATGTCTCACCCCACCGGCAAGATCGAGATCCTGGGCTCTCTCCCGGGCGGAGATTTTCTCTTCAAATATCACCAGGCCAGAGACGACAAGGATGCGTCACGATTGTTTACCGTCCCGCTTCTTCCCTCCCATACCTGGCTTGATCAGAACCTTGCCGGCGTGGACTGAGTGAGCTGAAAAGGATAAAGGCAGGCACTGCATGTTATCTGTGCAGTGCCTGTCCTTTTTTATCTGATCATGATCAGGAGGCAGCATATTCCGCAGCTTTTGCTCCTGCGATGCGTCCGAATACAACGAAATCGCAGACAGCGTTGCCACCGATCCGGTTTCCGCCGTGTACACCGCCTGTGGTCTCGCCGCATGCGAACAGCCCCGGGATCACTTCGTCCTCAGTGCTGATGACCTCGGTATCCGTATCGATCTTGATACCACCCATGGTATGATGAATACCAGGCGCGATCTGGATCGCGTAGAACGGAGCCGTACTCAGATCGTCATCCATACCGTTGTCGCGTCCGAACTCTTCATCGACGCCGTTGGCGACAGCCTGGTTCCAGGTATCCATGGTCTCGACGAAAGCAGCTGCCGCTTCTTCGTCAAATCCGATCGCCTGTGCAAGCTCCTCATAGGTCTCACCTGATACGGCCATTCCCTTGTCGATGTACTCCTGTGCGGATTTGTTCTGATCAACAAGATTCTGGTCGAAGATGATATATGCATATCCGCCGGTCTGCTCGAGCTCTGCCGCCGAAACAGCATCGCGGGTCGCCAGATCGTTGGTGAAGCGTTTGCCTTCCTGGTTGACCAGGATCGCGCCAAGACTTCTCATCTTTTCGGAAACCAGCATGCTGGTTGCCTGGTACACGGTCGGATGCAGCTGAATCTGATCCATGTCAACAGTTGCAGCGCCGACTGCTTCCGCCATGAGGATACCGTCGCCGGTAGCGCCCGGATGGTTCGTTGTCACAGCATTGGCCAGACTCGGATTGAAGCTGCACATCAGATCAAAGTTTGATCCGAAACCGCCGGTGGCAAGGATTACGGCCTTCGCGTTGATGGTATAATCATGCGCGTCGTCCTCTGCCTTCACGCCGACTGCCTTTCCGTCTTCCATCAGGATCTCAGTTGCCTTGGTGTTCAGCATGATCTCAATTCCCTGGCGGTCAGCTTCTTCTTTAAGCTTCGCGACCAGGTAGCTTCCCACGGGGCTTCCGTCTTCGGGGGAATGCAGATATTTGTGTGTGGTACCGCCTGTCGCCGCAACCTTGGGAAGCGGAGCGCCGATGGACTCAAGCCACTCAACCGCTTCTGCGCTGTTTTCTGCCATTGTGGTGACCAGTGCCAGGTCGTTCAGCTGATGGCCGCCGTTCATGGTGTCTTCAATGAACTCCTGAACGCCGCTGTCTGTGATATCCAGTGCAGCCTGGAACTTCGTGCCTGCGCAGTTCATTCCGCCGGATGCCTTCAGGCTGTTTCCGCCGACCATTGACATCTTCTCAAGAACGAGAACCTTCGCGCCTTCCTGTGTGGCTCTCACAGCCGCTGTCAGGCCTGCGCCGCCCGCGCCGACAACCAGGACATCACATTCAAGGGTTTCTGCCGTCTTCTCAGCGGGCGCTTCATCCGCGACTTCGACCTCAAAAACGGCCGGATCCAGGCCTGCCTCTTCAAGTGCTTCGCGGATCGCGTCTTTGATCGCCGTACTGGTGACAGTCGCACCGGCAATATCATCGACCATAATGCTGTTGGCTTCCACCATCGCGCCGGGAAGCTCTTCCACTGCTACGGATCCGATCCCGGGTGTCTCGTTCTGTTCCAGGACCTCGATCGAATAGAGCGTTTCCGCGTCAGCTTCAACCTGAACGACAACATCACCGTCAATACCCTGGCCGGTTCCTGTTGCTGTTACCTTTTCTCCTGCCATTGCCGTTCCGGCCCCGAGTAAGAGCGCCATTGCGGATGCCAGGATCGATACTGTGCCTCTTTTCATCTCCTGTTTCCTCCTTTTTTTGAAGAGATCGTTTTGTGGCTGAAGCCGGTTCTTTTATGTGCCTGTACAACACAGTCCGTGTGTCGTGCTGTCGTAAGATCTGCTGTGGCTTCCCTGCGATTTTATCAGAGAAAGAGAGGTAAGAATAATTCATGCTTTTCATGGAAACTATTCCCTGATAGAATATAACTGTTCAGAACCTGCGGAGCATTTTCGCGCGTCTTTCTTTTTACTGCTGTCACTCATATAATAGGATTCATATAACAGGAGTTTGGAATGGATTTTCGTGAGCTTCAGTACATCCTTGCGATCGCCAGGCATCAGAATATGACCAAAGCCGCTGAATCTCTGTATGTCGGCCAGCCCACTCTCAGCAAATTTCTGTCTTCCTTTGAACAGAAAGTCGGCCTTAAGCTGTTTAAAAAGGTGGGGCATAAGTACGTGCTGACCTATGCAGGTGAGCGTTATGTGGAAAAAGCTGCCCATATCCTCCGTCTGAAAGACGATCTGGATACCGAGATGTCGGATATGATCCGAAATGACGTGGGCGTGCTGAACGTCGCTTTCGCAAATATGCGCTGCACCTACATGCTGCCCGCGGTGCTCCCTGCTTTCCACCGCCTGCATCCTAACGTGAATGTCAATCTGGTTGAGGGCAGTTCATCCGAAAATGACAGGCGGCTTCTGGCCGGGCAGATCGATATTGCCTTCTATACGTTTCCCGCCCAGCCGGATCCGATGATCGAATATATCCCGCTCTCAAAAGAGGAACTGCTGATCTGTACCTGTCTGAATCATCCCCTCAAGGGGCAGGCAGTCAGGGTCTCTGACAGCTCCCGGCCCAGGCTGGACCTGAATCTGCTTCGGAACGAACGCGTCCTGCTCATGCAGCCTCAGCAGCGGACAAGGCAGATCATGGATCAGATCCTGCGGGAGAACCATATCTCATTTGATCATGTTCTGTGTACTTCAAGTATTCCGGCCATACTCGGCCTGGTTTCCGAGGGCTATGGGATTTCCTTTATATTCGATGCCCACCTGAAGCATTTCCCGGGTCGGGACCGTATTGACTGTTTCAGTCTGGGCGATCCCCGGGCACAGACCAGTTTCGTTGTATCTGTCAGAAAAGGCGGCTACCTGCCTCATTACGCCCGTGATTTTATCGACATTGTAAAAAATACCGTTTAGTTTTCAGATATCAGAACGGAGAAGAGACCATGTCCATGCTTGTTATTTTTGATCATCACAAAAAACAGATCCTGGAAGATCTGAAAGCTGCCCGTGACGCCGGACAGATCCGTCAGACCGTCTCCGATCACTTTGACCGGATGCTGGTTGAACATAATGAGGCCCTTTCCGCATCCGATGCGGGATCAGATCGGGCGCAGCTTGGGCTTGCCGCTGCCCTGGTCGCTCTGGCAAAGGCTTCTGTCCGTTTTCTGGACTCGACCGGAGAGCCGGTCATCTGGGAAAAGCGGAGCAGCGCGTCATCTCAGCCGGGTACATCCGAACATGCAGGCTCGTTCAGGTCATTGCCGCGCCTTTCCAAAATCGGAATCGGCCTTTCCGGCGCGGGGCTGCTGATCTTCTGGCTTTTTCTGATCCTGAAGCTTCTGTCTCCCGCTTCCCTGTCCGCTGCTCTTCAGATGGTCCTGCCGGCCCTCCTTATGACGGCATTATGCGCACTGGGCGTATGGCTGCTGATCAGAGGCGCCCGCATATCCGATCCTGCGGACCGGCAGTATATGGCAGAGATCACTTATGACAGGGAAAAGATCCTGGGACACATGCGCGCGCTCGTTATCACGATCGACCAGTGTATGGATGATATGAAACCGCTTCTGGATGGTTCGGGAGACTATGATGAGGAGACGGATGCCTCAGGCCTGAAGGAGGATGAGCTGCGGCTCCTCTCCGATCTTCTCGAGGCAGGCTGCAGCAAGGACGGGCAGATCGCGCTGGAATCCATCTCCAGGGTGAGATACTATCTTCACAGAAAAGGGATCGAGGTCGTCGATTACAGCGCTGATAAGCGCAGATGGTTTGAAATGATGCCTTCCGCAGATGACACGCTCTCCGGGAATGCGCCGGAGAATGCGCCTCTTTCCGACGCCGACCGTACGCTGAGGCCTGCGCTTGTTCGTGATGAGACCGTGCTCCGAAAAGGACTGGCGTACTGAATGATGAGAAGATGTTTCCAGCTGCCTGCGCAGTTATGAAAGGATTTCCGGAATGAACACCTACTATGGATTTGACCTGGGTGATGCCGAAAGCGCGATCGCCCGTCTGGACCATGACGAACAGCCCTCGCCATCCATGATTCCGGTGGATGGGGTCAAAAGCTTTATCACCGCCTGCGCGCGCAGTGCCTCGGGTGAGCTGATCATCGGCGAGAGCGCCTGCTACGCTTCCGATGCGCAGATGCTGAAGATCCGGTTCAAAAGCCGCTTCTTAAAAGAAACGGCCTCTGCCGATGATGTATCACTGTTTGCCAAAGGCGTGATCCGTGCCCTGCGGGATGCGCAGGAACCTGTCGATGACGGGGACAGCCTCTTTTATGTCGGCTGCCCTGCCGGCTGGGATAAGAACACGCGGGAGCGGTACCGGTTCATCTTTGAAAAGACCGGCTATCCGCCCGTTAAGATCGTATCGGAATCCCGCGCTGCCCTGGTCAATGCCTGCCAGTCCAAATACCTGCAGGTCGGTTACGATATTCTTTCAAAGCCTGTCCTCGTTGTGGACATCGGTTCCTCCACCACGGATTTTGCGTATATCGCACAGGGACGGGAAGTGGAACTGAAGACAGCCGGCGAAGTCAGTCTGGGAGGCGGAATCATGGATGAGCTGCTGATGACCCGCTGCCTTTCCCAATCACCTGACAGGGCACAGCTGTCCGGTTTCTTTGAAGCGCATCCCGCCTGGAAGAATTACTGTGAATTTGCCGCAAGGCGGCTCAAGGAACAGTATTTTGAGGATGAGCCATACTGGTCGGAACACGACTGTTCCCGCACATTGCTGATCCGGGCTTCCAGAGCGCTTAAATTCACCCTGCGGATCGATCCGGAAGCAGCGAAGGCACTCCTGTATGAGCCCGCTCCGCAGCTGGAGGGCCGCTCATTCCACGAAGTATTTGATGACAGTCTCCGCCATGTAGCCGATTCGATCGACGGGCCCGCTCCGGAACTGCTGTTTCTCACAGGCGGCGTTTCCAAACTGCCGGCCATCCGGGAATGGTGCAGCGCGGTATTCCCGGATTCCGTGGTCGTAACCGGGACCGAACCCGAATTCTCCGTTGCCAAAGGCCTGGCATTCTGCGGAAGGATCGACGAACAGATCCGTGCATTTAAGGCTGACGTGCAGGAGCTGATCAATTCTCCTGTTATAGAGAACATTGTGGACATGCGGCTGGCCGAACTGTACGAAGCCGCCGCTGAAGCGATCGTCGGCCCGATCCTGAATGAAGCTGCGCTGCCGGTCTTTGACAGATGGCGCAGCGGCCAGATCCGCAGACTGTGCGATGTGGATGACGAACTGCAGAAATCCATCACGGCCTTTTTAAGTTCAGAAGAAGCCAGAAGCTATCTGCATGAGCCGGTCGCCAAATGGCTCGGAACCGTCTCATCAGACCTTGAACAGTATACCCTCCCGATCTGTGTGCGGCACCATGTCCCGCACAG
>JAGCAV010000007.1 GCA_017652545.1 Lachnospiraceae bacterium | reverse complement strand
TGACGAGAACCGCCATCAGGCTGTCAAGAATGCAATCGCCCGCTTTGAAGAAAAATATCCGAATATTCATGTAGAAGAAGTTGCCAACGAGAACGATCCCTACAAGACCAAGCTGGCGACTGCCATGGCTGCCGGCGAGGAGCCGGATGTCTTCATCTCCTGGGGCGGCGGCTGGCTGGAGGCCTTTATTGATGAAGGAAAAGTTCTGGATATCAATGACAAGGTCGAAGCGGTCAAGGATGAGTATTATGAGTCTGCTCTGAGCCTGTTCCAGCTGGGCGGAAAATACTACGGACTGCCCTATTCCTGCGGACCGGCACCGGTATATTACAACAGACAGATCTATGCGGATCTGGGACTTGAGGTGCCGCAGACACTCTCTGAGTTCGAGGCAAACTGCGATAAGATCAAAGAAGCGGGACTCATTCCGCTGGCTCTTGGAAACGCAAGCCAGTGGCCCGGCGCCCTGACCTTTATCTACCTGTCCCTGCGCAAGGGCGGAAAAGACGCTTTCCTGAATGCCTACAACCGTGAGAATGGCGGAACCTTCGAGGATCCGAGCTTCATCTGGGCAGGTGAAAAGATCCAGGAGTGGGTCAATAAGGGATACTATCCGGAAGGCTGCAACGCGATCAACTATGATACAGGCGGATCCCGTATGCTCTTCTACAGCGGCCAGGCAGCACATATTGTCCAGACAAACGGCATGTTCTCCTTCTGCAATTCCGAGGCACCGGATTTCTATGAGAACAATCTTGGCGCATTCAAATTCCCGGCAGTAGAAGACGGAGCCGGCAACATGGACGAGCTTCTGGGCGGCGGCAACGCATATTCCATCGCTTCCAAGTGTGAGTATCCGGATGAGGCCTTCGAGCTGATCCACTGCCTGTCTGACGCGGACTTCGCAAACGACAGCGTGAATCTTGCCGGTGTTATCTCCGGAGCGGCAAACATCGAGATGCCCAATGAGCTGACCCAGCTGGCAGATGACCTGCTCAGCTCCGCAAGCTATATCCAGAACTTCTATGATCAGTTCCTGCCGCCTGATATGGGTGCTCTTCACAAACAGACGACCTATGATCTGTTTGGCCTGACCACCACACCCGAGCAGGCTGCTGCCGATATGGAAGCTCTTGCGAAACAGGTACTTGATTGATGATCCCGGAAAACAGACACCATTCTGATTTTCCTGACAGGCTTCACAGGTAATCCGAAGGAATTTCCTGTACGAGAACATCCGGATGACCGGGCGTGAAAGGAAAAACTGCACCGGGCAGGCAGCATTGCCTGTCCGGTGCTTGTCTGATAAGGAGGTTTTTCATTGGAGAAAGGTGTTTATAAACCGAAAGTGAAATATGACAAATGGTGGCTGATCCTGCTGTTTGTTCTTCCGGCCATGTTCTTTTACGGACTGTTCAACCTGGTCGGAATTATCCGAACCTTCTATTACAGTACCATGGACTGGCGAGGAATCAGTGCAAACCGGGATTTTATCGGACTTGCGAATTATATCGAGGTAGCGAAGGATCCCGCTTTCTGGAATGCACTGAAGAACAATCTGATCCTGGTGCTGGTCTCCCTGTTCATTCAGATGCCGGGGGCCCTGCTTCTGGCGCTGCTGATCAATGCAAAGATCCGCTTTACCAAGTTTTTCAGGACCGTGTTTTTTATGCCCATGCTGCTTTCTACCGTGGCAACCGGCATCATGTGGATCCTGTTTTATGATCCGAATTTCGGTCTGCTGGCGCTGATCATCCGGAAGCTGGGACTGCCGATCTCGACCGCTTTCCTGCAGGGGAGTTCTGCCCTGCCGGCGATTCTGTTCGTGATCTGCTGGCAGTTCATCCCTTACTACATGATCATTTTTAAAGCAGGGCTGACCAACGTGCCTGAGGAACTGTATGAGGCGGGTAAACTGGACGGAGCCGGAAGCTGGCAGTGTTTCCGTTATATCACGATCCCCATGCTGATGCCGACGATCCGTACCTCGGCCGTGCTTCAGCTGGTCGGTTCCCTCAAGTATTTTGACCTGTTTTACGTGATGATGGGAGGGTCGCCGAACGCGAATACAGAACTGATGGCAACCTACATGTACAAGAAAGGCTTCACAGAATTCAAGATGGGATACGCCAGTACGATCGCATCCTATATGTTCCTGATCTGTTTCGTCCTTGCATGTGCGTTTCTGTTTATGACGTCAAGGAGGAAGGAAGAATGAATGCTACATCCAAAAGACGGCTCATCAATTCGCTGCTTTATCTTGCGTGTCTGATCGTCCTTGTGCTGACGGGTTATCCGTTTGTATTCCTGGTCCTGAACAGTTTTAAAAACATGCAGGAGTATCTGCAGAATATCTGGAAGCCGGCCTCCACCCTGTATTTCGGAAATTATCAGGCAGTCTTTAAGCCGGAGTTTCTTCGCTATTTCCTGAACAGCGCGATGGTTGCCGTGGGAAGCGTAACCCTGATCACGCTGACTTCCAGCATGATTTCCTACGCTTTTGCCAAGCTGAAATTCCGCGGATCCAATGTTCTGTATTTCCTGATCATTGCCGGAATGATGATCCCGGTGCATACGACTCTGATCCCGACGTTTACCCTGCTGAGCTCGATCCACATGAATGATTCCCTTGTGGGTCTGTGCGGTCCCTATATCAGCTACAATATTCCGATCTCCGTGTTCATTCTGACACAGTTTTTCCGGGAGATCCCGAAGGAGATCGAGGAAGCGGCCATCATAGACGGCTGCAGCAAGATCCAGGTATATTCAAAGATTATGATGCCCCTCTCCACTGCCGGCCTTTCCACAGTGGTCGTGTATACCTTCCTGAATGTCTGGAATGAATTCATCAACGCGAATGTGCTGATCAATACCACATCAAAAAAGACCCTGCCTCTTGGAATCCGTGAATTCTACGGTTTTCAGTCGATCAACATCCCTGCGGTGCTGACCGCCATTCTGGTCGGGTCTCTTCCGGTCATTCTGCTTTACTTCTTCGCTCAGGAGAAGGTCATCAACGGACTGACGCAGGGCGCAGTGAAGGGCTGATAAAACACCAAGAAGACCTGTTGTAAGAGAGGAGACCATATGCAGATTTATGTATCAGCGGATGCCGGAAGAAACGGCGACGGCACAAAACAGCGTCCCTTCCGCCATATTCAGGATGCGGCGCTTTGCGCAAGGCCCGGTGACGAGGTGATCGTTGCGCCTGGTATATACCGGGAATATGTCGATCCGGCCTGTGCCGGGACACCCGAAAAGCGGATCACGTACCGGAGCGAAGTGCCGAGAAAGGCGGTCATTACCGGCGCCGAACCTGTAAAATGCTGGGAAAACACAGAGGGTACCGTATGGAAGGCAAGCATCCCGAACGCGCTTTTCGGTACCTATAATCCGTATCAGACAGAAATTTTCGGAGACTGGTATTTCGCGGCTGAGCCGCTGCACACCGGAGAGGTCTATCTGAACGGGAAATCCATGTACGAGACCATGACGCTGGAGGGCGTACTCCATCCACAGGTCTATCAAAGCTCCTGGGATCCGGATTTTACCGTTTATAAATGGTACACACAGCAGGATCCGGACCGGGACTGCACGGTGATCTACGCCAATTTCCACGGGATCGATCCCAATGAAGCCTGCGTGGAGATCAATGTCCGGGAAAACTGCTTCTATCCCTCGAAGGAGGGGATCGGCTACATCACGCTGAGCGGATTTACGGTCCGTCAGGCAGCCACCCAGTGGGCGCCGCCCACCGCATATCAGGAGGGGATGATCGGTCCCCACTGGTCGAAGGGATGGATCATCGAAGACTGCGAGGTGAGCGAGTCAAAATGCAGCGGCATTTCCCTCGGGAAATATCTGCAGCCAAACAATGACAACAAATGGTACCGCCACTATCTGAAGGATGGAACGCAGACAGAGCGGGACGCCATCTGCCAGGCGCAGAATGAGGGCT
>JAGCAV010000110.1 GCA_017652545.1 Lachnospiraceae bacterium | reverse complement strand
ATACTCATTACAAGGCTCATAATGAGGAACCGATCCCTCATTCCGGAGGCTGACCCTCCGCCGGTACCGTGCCGTCTTTCCGGCTGCCAGTTTTATGCTGATCGTTCTCTCCTGGCTTTTTCATCCCCAGGCGGATGTATTCGCCTTTCGGCGTATTGAGCGGGTGAGGATTTGAACCTCACATGGAAGCCATCAGCACACAGGAGCAGCTTCCGCGCATATTCTCTCGGTGTGTCAGGCCGGCCTGTGTTTCGCACGTCTACCCTTTCCGTCACCGCTCATATAGTTGCACGGGGCCGGAGTTGAACCGGCCGGCGGTATGGCACGTCCTCAAAAGTCCCAGGAGCTTCTCCTTTCCTTTTATAAGATCATCCGCCCGTCCTCGCCGCGCATAAGATCCGGATGGCCGCTCCCAGGCTGCGCCTTAATCCGGATAAAGTTGTTTCACTTCTGGTTCTTTCTGATCATTCTGTTGATTTTCTTCATGTGTCTGATGTGATCAGCCTTTGGTTTGCATCTCTTCGGACACTGTCCCTTCTTCCCGCATCTCATGCACGGATTCATGCATCTCTCCACCCCTGCCGGAAATCAAACCACTCCGGATGATTCACGAAATCCTCGTACTGCATCCGCGTCATGTCCGTCTGTAAGCCTGACGTGTCTTTCGTCTTTTTCTTCGCCGTATCGATGATCCCGCAGCCGAAATCCTTGTCGATCACGTACATCTCATGGTTCAGCACAGCCCGCAGCGCCACGAACGCCTTCCAGACGTCGCCCGTCCAGAAATACTGCCCTCTGTATGGCTCCTGCATCTCCCGGCTTTCCGGATGGCAATCATGCATCACGATCACGCCCCCGCGGTTCAGAACCTTCAGCGCGTTCATCACGTCCCTGTACGCCTGGCCGCACTCATGCAGCCCGTCAATAAACACAATGTCAAACCGCTCCTTGTGTTCCTTGAAATACTCGTCGCTCGTCATCCTGTACGTTGGCGTCGTCTTCGGATCTGGATCCACCGAAACCTTCGCCTCCGTGTTCACCTGCGTGAAGGTCTCGCCGTATTTCGTTCCGATCTCAAGGAAAGATTTGTATCCCCGGTCTTTGATAATCGCGTTGATAATTTCCCATCTTGTCATTTTTCTTTCCTCACTTTATCGCCTGGCCGCAATGTCTGCAGAAATGGTCTCCATTATCGACCGCTCCGTGGCACTCCGGACACACATACCACCAGGTCGTTTCTCCGCCTTCTATCTCTATTGGCTTCGGTGACATCTGTCTCACAATTTCATCCCGAAACTGAACCGTCATCCTGATCGTCATGTCTCGTAAATCTACCTCCGCCATGTTCAGCGCTTTGATCAATTTTTCTCTGGTTGTCATGCCCCGATTACCCTCCTCTGGTTCACAATCGGATTGAACAGCACCATCTCCCCGCCGACCTTCCCGGCCACCCGCGCCGCGTCTTCCTTCCTCCGCGTCCTCCAGGCGTCGTATGGCGACCCGCTCCAGCGCAGATCTGTCGAATACAGGATCGTCCCGACCAGGTACTCCCCGTCCTTCCGGATGATGATGCACGTCGCCCGCCGGATGTCCATTATTCTTTCCTCATTACCCGCAGGATCATGTTCAGCGTGTCGTTGATGTGGTCCAGTTTCAGCACCAGCTTGTCGATCTGTCCCGCCTGGAACCGCATCAGCTTTACCTGGTCCGT
>JAGCAV010000109.1 GCA_017652545.1 Lachnospiraceae bacterium | reverse complement strand
GCACCGATCACACGGTCTTTTCCGTTCAGGTCCCTGAAGATCCGGATATCGCCAAATCCTGCTTCGGAAAGGATCGAACTGATCCCCGATCCCTGCGTTGCGCCCATCTCCATGAGAAGAGCGCCGTTTTCATTCAGGAACCTGAAGCCTTCCCTGCAGATCCTCCTGTAAAAGTCCAGTCCGTCCCATCCCCCGTCCAGTGCAAGGACCGGATCATACAGGCGCACCTCCGGCTGCAGAGCAGAAATCTCCCCGGTCGCAATATAGGGCGGGTTTGAAACGATCAGGTCAAACCTTTCATTCCCGTCAAAGGCGTCAAAAAGATCCGACCGGACAAAATCCACACAGACGCCCTGCGCTGAAGCATTCCTCTGCGCAAGTTCCAGCGCTTTTGGCGAAATGTCGCTTGCCAGGCACCGGATCTGCGGTGCTTCCCTCTTCAGCGTTACCGCAATACAGCCTGATCCCGTACACAGATCCAGCACGCGGCATGCCCTCGTTCCGATCTCTTCCAGCGCCTTCCGGACAAGGATCTCCGTCTCCGGCCTGGGGATCAGCACATCGGGACTGACCTCAAACATGGAGCCGTAAAACCAGGCTTTCCCTAGAATATGCTGGAGAGGGACACGCCGGCATCTGCGTTCAACAGCCTCGCGAAAACCGGCCAGCCTTTTTTCCTGTGCTTCGTCACCGGCAGTCAGGACTGTCTGGTCCCTGCAGAGCAGATAGCCCGTCAGATCCAGTTCAAAAAAATGGAACAGCAATAATCTGGCATCCGTTTCCGGATCAGGCACCGAAGCGCCAAGCAGCTCTCCGGCTGCCTGTTTCAGCGCAGCGGCATATGTCAGCGTCAGATCATTCATTTTCCGGCTTTTCCTCATCCAGCGGATAGGCGGCGCCAAAGTTTTCGTTCAGGTATTTTTTCCAGTCGAAGATCGCCTCAACAGACGCGATTCCCACCTCAATCTGCGAATCATCCGGCTCTTTGGTCGTCAGTTTCTGCAATGCCAGGCCGGGCTTGCTCATCAGGTTTACGCAGGCATTGCTGCTCTGTCCGGCCAGACGGATGAACTCAAAGGCAATGCCGGCGATCAGCGGGATCATCAGAAGCCTGATACCGATGCGCATGGCAGGATTGGTAATCCTGACAAAAACAAAGAAAAGCTGGAAGATCACGCTCACGACCATGACATAGAGCAGGAAGGATGTCCCGCATCTCTTGTGCTGCCTTGAACTCTTCCGGACATTTTCGACATTCAGTTCCATTCCGTGTTCGATGCAGTTGATGCACTTATGCTCCGCCCCGTGATACATGAATGTCCGCTGGATATCTTTCATCCTGGAGATCAGGAACATATATAGGAAGAAGATCGTCATCCGCAGCAGCGCTTCACAAAGAGCCACCACGGTCTCACCGGCACCGATCCTGCGAAGAGCGGATGCGAGAAGATACGGCAGCAGCATAAACAGGCCGACTGACATCAGGATGGAGATAAAAACAGTCACACCCATGAGAATGGAATTCCCGCTGTCTTTTTCTTTTTCTTCCATGTCTTTATGCGCGTCGCCTGAGGCAACGCCGCCTTCCTGTGCTTTGGCAATCTCCTGCCTTGCCCGTTCTTCAAAGGCATCCAGCAGTTCCTGCGCTTCCTTCTCCTTTCCGGAGGCGCGCAGCCTTTCCGCCTTTTTTTCCGTCTTCTTTTTTTCTTCTTTGAGCCTCTCTTTTGCCTCCTCCACGGACTCCTCCGCGAAAAATTCGGCAGAGAGCATCAGGGATGACATGCCCAACACAAGGGAATCCACAAAGCTGATGATCCCCCTGATGATCGGAAGACGCTGGATTTTCTCATTTTTGATCAGCGGTGCATGTGTTTTCCTGACCACGGCGATCCCGCCGTCTACTGTACGGACAGCCACGGCGTATTTTCCGCCGTTCCTCATCATGACGCCTTCCATGACTGCCTGTCCGCCAATGTTCGAATACTTCATAACTGTATTTCTCCCTGAAGCCAGCCGGCTCCGGCCAAAGTTTCTTTTTTGTTAAAAGGTGCAGGCTGAAGTTCTTACCCCAACCTGCACCTTTTCCCGTTTCATTGACACATTCTTATTTGATGCCGTATTTCTTATTGAATTTATCAATACGACCGCGAGCCTGTGTTGCCTTCTGCGTGCCGGTATAGAATGAGTGGCACTTTGAACAGACCTCAACGTGGATGTCCTGTTTTGTGGAACCGGTTACGAAAGTGTTCCCGCAGTTGCAGGTCACCGTTGCCTGATAATACTTCGGATGGATGCCTTCTTTCATGTTTTTCACCTCTTCTTTCTTTTTTGTGAACTTCTGATCCTATTCCGGCAGATGGATCTTTCAGCACTTTAAGATCCCGCTGTTTTTCCGGCTACCACTGTAAGTCCCTACAGCTGGCCGCCCGGCCTGCGCCAAAGCGACGCGAGCATTATAACATGGGCCAAAAACGCCGTCAAGAGCCTAAAAATCATAATTCACAGGCAGAAAAACGCTCCTGCTCCTGTCAGAAAAAGCATTCCTGAAATTTTCATAAAATTCTCGTTGCATGGCATGAAGCCGAAAAGAAAATATGATAGTATATATGCGTTGCAGTCTGCATATGTTTACCCGTTGTTATTGTTCACATATATATGGATAAGGACATGAAACGCAAAAGAAGAAAACACACCCTGCTGAAGACGATCCTCCTGCTTCTGATTCTGCTTGCAGCAGCTGCCGCAGTATGGTGGTTCCTCAACGGACGTTCCTGGAAGATAAAGACCGGAGACAGCGACAACCCTATGCTGGTCACACAGGATTCGACTGCTGTGGCCGCCAGGGAAACCATCCGCCGGAGCGCTGAAGGGAGCGGGACGCTGGAAGCATCCCGGGAAGTGACCATCACTGCCGATCATACACTGGGCATTGAGACGGTCTTTGTCCGGGCCGGTGACACGGTCGTCTCAGGGGATCCGATCGCTTCTGTGGATGTTGATTCAATCGATGAGCAGATCCTGGCACTCAGTGATTCATTGAGGGAGACAAATAGTGCGCTTTCCAGCACATCGAGGGATGGCTCCTCTTCTCTTTCAACACCCGTCTCCGGCAGAGTCCGGCGGATTTTTGCCGAGGAAGGTGATCTTCTCTCCGAAGTGATGGTGCGATACGGAGGCATTGCGGAAATCGCCGCAGCCGGAGAGCTTAAGGTGGAATTTACCCCGACTCCGGATGTCTCTCCCGGCATGGATGTAACGGTACGCTTTACAAATGATGATGAAGACTACAAGGCGGACGGATACATTGCAGAAGTGCAGGATGGCATCGCGACTGCTGTTTTTGATGACAGTTCGGACTATGATGTCGACCTTGAGGCCAGGGTCTATGATAAGGCAGATCATCTTCTCGGAAGCGGCCTGACTGCCTGCCGCTATCCCTATCTGGTAGAAGCCACATACGGAAAAGCTGACGAGATCCGGGTGTCGGAAGGGGACTGGGCAGACAGCGGCTCCACCATTCTGACAAGAACCGAGGTCGCTTACAATGCCGCCTACCGTTCACTCCTGAAAGAACGCAGCGAGATCATGGGGCAGCTCATGGAACTTCGCCAGTTAAAGGAGAATCCGGTCATCCCGGCTGAAGAAAACGGCATCATTTCATCTGTCTTGCTCCGGGACAAAGCCCCGGTGCGTGAAAATGAAGTGATGTACACCCTCATGCTCACTGACAGATACTCCCTGAAAGCGCAGGTGGATGAGCTTGATATTGAAGGCGTCAGGGATGGGCAGTCAGCCACCGTCGTCTTCGACGCGTTTGATGACAGGGAATATACCGGAACGGTATCCAGAATATCCTCACTCGGCCAGAACGTGAACGGTGTTGCGACCTATACGGTCAGCATCGACCTGGAGGGTAGACCCGAGTTCAAGAGCGGCATGTCCGGCACTGCCGTTATTGTAACGGAGGAAATACCGGATGCGCTGGTGATCCCAGTGGATGCCGTACAGACCAAAGACGAAAAGAAGGTCGTCACAGTCCTGACAGGAGATGACCTTTCACTGAGCGAAGACCGGGAGGTCGTACTCGGTCTTGTTAATCATACGCAGGCGCAGGTGACTGCCGGGCTGTCGGAAGGTGAGACTGTTCTTGTGATCGGCACGACCCGGATGGAAGACATGATCAACATGATGCG
>JAGCAV010000108.1 GCA_017652545.1 Lachnospiraceae bacterium | reverse complement strand
TGCCGGATACAGGACGGGCCTGTATACATCTCCCCATCTGGTCACGATCAACGAGCGGTTCATGATCGACCGGAAAAATGTCGATGACGAAGCTTTTGCAGGAGCGGTTACCGGGGTCAGGCAGGTGATCGATGAGATGACGGCGGACGGGCTGCCGCATCCGACCTTTTTTGATATTCTGTTCGCAACGGGCCTGGTGATCTTCAGGAACGCCGGGATCGATGTTCTGGTCATGGAGACCGGTCTGGGCGGCAGGATGGACGCCACAAATTCCGCTGCGCACACGGATGTGTCTGTGATCACATCCATCAGCCTGGATCATATGCAGTACCTGGGAGATACGGTCGCAAAGATCGCCGGGGAAAAAGCCGGGATCATCAAAGAGGGTGTTCCCGTGGTCTATGATGCCTCCAACCGGGAAGCGGCGGAAGTGATCGCCAGGCAGGCCGGAAAAATGAAAGCCCCCGCTTTTCCCTTTTATCCGGGAATGGCGCAGATCACTCACCGGGGCGATGACGGGATCGATTTTGTCCTGAATAACCGGCAGTTCGATTATCTTCCGGTCCATGTTCCGTTCCCGGCGGACTACCAGGTCAGAAACGCGTCGCTTGCCCTCATGGCTCTGCGTGTCTTTGATCCCGGAAAACGGATGGATGACAGGGCGGCTGCCCTTGCGGTCTCTGACACCAGATGGAGCGCCCGGATGCAGCAGATCCTCCCGGGGGTCATTCTGGACGGAGCCCACAACGAAGACGGCATCCGCCAGCTTTTGAAAACGGTGCGTGAGATCCGGGAAAGACGGAAGGTAAGCCTGCTCTTTTCGGTCATGGCCGACAAGGATTATCCCGCGATGATCCGTGAGCTGGCGCTGGACGGCGGTTTTGACTCCATTGTCGTCACCGGGGCGGGTACGCCCCGCCAGGCGGATCCAAAGATCCTGGCCGGGCTCTTCAGAAAATACACGGATGCGCCCATCGAGGCGGTCGCTGACCCGGGTGAGGCCTTTGAGCGGGCACTTTCACTCCGCGCGCAGGACGGCATGCTGTTCTGCGCCGGATCTTTGTATCTGGCCGGGTATCTGCTGGCAAACAAATGCAGGGAAAAACGGACGGCAGACACATGTTGAGACAGGGCGTGAATGGATGGTGTCAGGCGCGCTTAAAAAATAGAGATGACAAAATCAGCCGGGGGCATTACAATGATGGGAGAATTGCGGGCGTATCGCAGAACATAAAGGGGAGCTTTATATGATCAATTTTGAAGAAGAACTGAAGAAGTTCCATCCGAGCATGGATGTCAATGAGGCGGAGGACGCCATTTACAGCCGTGATCTGACCGATGTGACGGACATCCTGAAAGAAATGATCAGGGATGAGAAGGAAAAGAAGAAAAAAAGCTGAGCACAGAGGATACGGCGGATGATCTGCCCGGCACTGTACGGGTATATAAATAACTGATAAGGGATGGAACAACAGGATGAAATGCATTTACTGTGGCAGCGATCTGGCGGCCATTGATTTTTGTCCGGGATGCGGAGCGGATGTGACGCTGCTCAAGCGGATCGGCAGAATCTCAAATCTGCTTTACAACAGAGCGCTGGAAAAAGCTTCGGTCAGGGATCTGTCCGGAGCCATTTCGCTGCTTGGACGCAGTCTGAAATTCAACAAGGAAAACATCGACGCGCGGAATCTGCTGGGTCTTTGTTATTACGAGACGGGTGAGGTCGTGCTGGCCCTGACGGAATGGGTCATCAGCCGGAACATCCGGTCGGAGGACAACCTCGCGGAGACCTATCTGCAGACGCTGCAGGGAAGCAAGAACCAGCTTGACGCGATCAACCAGAGCATACGGAAGTACAACCAGTCGATCCAGTACTGCCATGACGGCCATGAAGATATGGCGATCATGCAGCTTCGCAAGGTCGTCTCGTCCAATCCGAAGTATGTGGCGGCGCAGCAGCTTCTCGCCCTCCTGTACATCAAAAACCAGGATTACGAGAAGGCACGCAGGGTCTTAAGGCGCGCGCTGAACGTGGACAATACGAATACCACAACGCTCCGCTACCTGAGCGAGATCGAGGAGATCACGGGCAGGAGTTCATCCTTCCGGAAGAACAGGCGGTACCGTGATGAGCTGCCTGATGCGGATGCCGGCGGCAGTACGCTCCGCTACATCAGCGGCACGGAGACGATCATCCAGCCGACGACTTTCCGGGACAGCTCCACAGTCGCGACATTCATCAACATCGGTCTCGGGATCC
>JAGCAV010000107.1 GCA_017652545.1 Lachnospiraceae bacterium | reverse complement strand
CTACGCCCCCGAACAATGCTCTACTACTTTATCACGACATTTGAATCTTGTAAATAGGTTTTTTTACCTATCCTTTTTTAATTACATTAAGAAGACAGGGCTCCGGCCCTGTCTTCATGCGGACATTCGTCCGTTCACATTTTGTCCTTCAGGATCTTTTCCAGCAGGTCCACACATCCGTCCTTCCCGATCGCGCCGGTATCCAGGCAGATGTTGTAATCCCTGTAATCGCCCATCTCGTGACCTGTGTACGCCTTGTAGTACACCTTCCTCAGGTGGTCGCGGCGCTCCAGATACTTCTCCAGATCCATGTTCCCGTTTTCATTCAGTTCAGCAGCCCGCTTCAGTTTATGGGCCTTGTCTGCATACAGGAAAATGTCAAAGGTCGGAATTCCCGCCTCGCGCAGAATGATGTTGGCGCAGCGGCCGACGATGATGCAGGGCTTCTTGGCCAGGTCAATGACGATTGCCCGCTGGTATTCGTAAATACGGTCATAGGAGCTGGTGTAGGAGGCCATGTTGTCGAGGAAGGAATTCATCCACTTGGCTCCGCCGGACATCTCCTCGCCTTCCCGCCTGATATCCTCCTCGGAATACCCGCTGGCTTTTGCCGTAAGCTTGACAAAATCCCGGTCATAATATTCCAGGCCCAGCCGTTCCGCCAGGGCACCGGCGATGGTATGGCCCAGGGCTCCGTATTCTCTGCTGATGGTGATGATCATACCACTGCCTCCTTCTTTCTCATTCCCAACTCAATAATGAAGACGACCACAGTCACGGCTGTACCGATAATGTCTGTCACGATTCCCGGATAGATCAGCATCAGGCCGGCCGCGATCAGGATGATGCGGAAAAGCGTATTCAGTTTCGTGAGCATGTAGCCTTCCATGCCGGCCGCGATCGCAAACATACCGACAACGCTTGTGATGATGATGACAATAAACTCGTTCACGTTGGTGTCGATCAGAAGCATGGCCGGATTCAGGCAGAACATGTACGGAATCAGGAATGCAGCGATCGCAAGCTTGGACGCGTTCAGCGCTGTACGCATGGGATCGGATTTGGCGATCGCGGAGCCTGCATACGCAGCCAGGGCGACCGGCGGCGTAATGTCGGCCACGATTCCGAAATAGAACACGAACATGCTGGCGCACAGGCTGTTCAGGCCCATACCTGTCGTCAGGATCGGCGCGCAGGTGGTCGCCATGATGATGTAGGTTGCCGTCGTCGGGACTCCCATGCCCAGGACGATACAGCAGAGCATCGTCAGGACCAGGGCAATCATCAGATGGCCGTGGGAAACACCGACAATGGCTGAAATGAACACCTGTCCAAGACCTGTCATGGTCACGACACCGGCGATGATGCCGGCAATACCGCAGGCCACGGCGATGCTGAGTGTATTCCTGGCACCGGTCTCCAGCGCATCAAGGAACTTCGCAGGACTCATGCGGTGTTCTTTGTCGATCAGGCTGACAATGATGCACAGGGCTGTCGCGATGATCGCCGCACGGCTCATGGTATAGCCGGATACGATCAGGTAGACCAGGGCGACCAGCGGGATCAGCAGATAGATCTTCGGAAGGATCTTTCTTGCCTTCGGAAGCTCGTCCTTCGGAATGCCCTTCAGGCCCAGACGCTTCGCGCGCAGATGCACCATCAGGAAGATTCCCGTGAAGTACAGGACGGCGGGCAGAATTGCCCGGATCACGATGTTGGAGTAAGGCACGCCGACCATTTCCGCCATCAGGAAAGCCGCCGCGCCCATGATCGGCGGCATGATCTGTCCGCCTGTGGAAGCTGCCGCCTCGACGGCGCCGGCAAACTCACCGGGATAGCCGGTGCTCTTCATCATGGGGATCGTCACGGAACCGGTCGTTACGGTATTGCCTACGGATGAACCGGACACCATACCGCAAAGCGCTGATGAGATGACCGCCACCTTGGCAGGACCGCCGGAGGCTGCACCCGCGACCATATTGGCACACTGGATAAAGAAATCCGCGATGCCGGTGGCTTCCAGGAACGCGCCGAAAATGATGAACAGCACAATATAGGTACTGCAAACGCCGATCGGCGTTCCGATCACGCCCGTGGTCGTGTAGAACAGATTGTAGGTGACAGACCGGAGCACCTTGTAGAGCGCCTTGCCGTTGGCCAGGTTGGTCCAGAAGGCATAGATAACAAAACAGCCTGCCACGACAAGGATCGGGATACCTGTCACCCTGCGGCAGCATTCCGCGAGGACGATGATGCCGATCACGCCCAGCCAGATCTCCAGCGTGGTGATATGCGTGGCATGGTTGATAATGGTCTTATTGTTCGCCACGAAATAGAAAAAGCTGAAAGCGCCCGCCGCGGCAAGGATGATGTCATACCAGGGTATGTAGTTCACCTTCTGCGGTTTGACGGAACTCTTTCTTGCCGGAAACAGCACAAAAACAAAGATGACCACAATCCCCAGGAACAGGGGCCGCCGGATCCGCTCATCCCAGACGGTGAACAGATTCATGTAGATCATAAATACGGAAAATGCCGCGAGGAGTACCTTGATCACAATCGCCGGGACGCCCTCCCAGGGTCTTGTGTTGGATTCACGGTCATATTTTTTCATGATCTCTTCGACATCCGCTGCACTGCCTGCTGCCGCTCCGGCTGTATCCTGCACGTTTGCCGTCAATTTTTTCTCTTCCATATATATTTCCCTCTTGTTGACTGGTAAGATAAATCAGACCCTTTTTCATCCTGCCGGGGGATCACAGATCCACGAAAAACGGACCATGGCATTCCTGCCGCACAGATCCCTCAGACTGACAGTCTGTTCATCCGCCTCTCCTTCATTGATCACAAGCGTGTGATCCGATACCGTTCCGACAAAATAGATCAGGTCCTCCATTTTTCTGTCAAATCCGGTGATGATCATGCTTCCGTCCTCACCGTATGTCAGCGTCTGACCATCTTCCAGTTCAGTCTGAACTCCGGCGCCAAACCCGTAATAAACGGTCCTGACCACATAGATGCCGTCCTTCCGCAGTTCGTAATAATCGGTCACAGGGCTTTTATTTACTGAATGGATAAAGCCGATGCTGAAGGTATCTCCCACCTTCAGATCATAGGATGTGATTTCTTTCTGCTTTTTGACGTTTTCCAGAGAGAGAACGCCTGTGTCCGCATCCGCTTCACCTGCATTTCCGGCATAAACCACGCAGAAAGCGGCGGCAGCCGCCATGATGACCAGGGCCAGGGCTGCCGCCGAAATGCCTCTATAAAAGCTTTTAACAGAATTCATATGAACAGTTCTTGCCTGCTTTCATCTGTCTTTTGTCTGATCTGCCTTTTCCTTATCAGATCAGCCTGCAACATGGATGCCCTGCTCGTCGAAGTACTTCATGGCACCCTCATGGAACGGAACGCTGATACCCTTGACAGCATCTTCAAGGTTGAGCAGTTCAAACTTTGCATGGCCGGCGATCAGAGCTTCCTGATTGTCGAACATGGCAGCGAGCAGTTCATAAACTGCATCCGCGCTTACATCGGTGGAAGCGATCAGGGTCGCACGCACGGAAACGGTGGTTGCATCCTCATCACAGCCGGTGTAGGTGCCGCCCGGGATCACGGTCTCGGTATAGAAATCATAATCGCTCTGCAGCTTTTCGATATGCTCGGCATCCAGCTGAACAAGGTTTACATCCTTCATGGTCGCCAGGTCAACAACAGCTGTTGTCGGGGCACCGGCCACGACGAAAGCCGCATCGATCTTGCCGTCCTTGAGGCTGTCCGCGGAATCACCGAAGGAAGCATTCACGACCTTGATGTCATCAAAGCTCAGATCATAGGCTGCCAGGATCTGCTTCGCGTTGAACTCAACGCCTGAACCCGCGTCGCCGACGGAAACGGTCTTGCCTGCCAGGTCGGCTACAGTCGCGATAGAGGGATCGCAGGTCACGATCTGGACAGTCTCGTCATACAGGCCGCATACCGTTGCGAAAGATGTATACTGTCCCTCTTCCTCAAACAGGTCAATGCCGTTGAATGCATAATACATAACATCATTCTGCACCAGAGCCAGATCAGCATCCTCGTCATCAATGAGCTGGATGTTGGCTTTGGAAGCGCCGGTGGATGTAACGGTCAGGCTGGAGTTCTCCAGGATCGGATTGAGGACAGTCGCCATAACGCCGCCGACTGCGTAGTAGGTACCTGTGGTGCCGCCGGTAGCCAGTGTCAGATTATCCGCTGCCATTGCTGATGTGCCGATCATCCCGGCCAGTACCATGCTGCCGATTGCCAGAGCCAGAACTTTTTTCTTCATAGTATAGAACCTCCTACTTCTTTTCTGTTTAAAAAGAGCGTCGATACCGACCAGTTGCACCGACGCTTTGTCAACATTGTTATGATAATTCAGAGCGGACATTCTGTCAAGTTACCGTTTTAAATCTTTACATTGGTAAAGTGCATATTACAGTGAAATAAGGTCTCATCTCCACGTCGTGCTTGCACGTAAGTGGAGACGAGACTTTATTTCACGCCCCAGCATGAGCAAGAAGCGGGGCAGGGGCCCCGTGGATTGCGAATGCCGGGCAGGATTGTGAGAGTGCGCCAGCACGAAACAATCCGTAATATCCACAATATTTAAATTATCTCATCTCCACGTCGTGCTTGCACGTAAGCTTACAGGACAATACTCGTCCTGGAGCGCATGTAAAGACTGACAGCTGACGCCAGGTAGTCCGCAAAGGCAGCCAGCTCATCCTCATCCTGTACGGGGATCACCCGCGGCTCTTTGGATGTTTCTTCCGCCTGCTCGGATTCGGTCTCTCCGCTTCCGGCCGCCAGCAGAATGTCGCTGACGTTCTCGGCGCCGAGTGAACCGCTGACGCTTGAAGCACCGGTCTGTTCGCCATTCTCCGTTTCGGGGGGCATGCCGTCCTCACTCAGGGGCCTCACATGCGCCTCCTGCATGAACGCTTCGTCAACAGGCTGGAACAGGCCGGCCACGATCATGTCGTTATCCGTGAAGTTGCGGAGATAGCCGATATCTCCCGTCACCAGCGTCCAGTCTTCCTCCATTCCCTCATAGGACATGGCGGGGATGCTTTCGGCCGGAATCGTTTCGCCCGCATTTTCTGACAGTGCCGCTCCGATACTTCCCTGCGGCTGGCTGGCAGATGCCTCCGTTTCGCCTGCCGCCTGAACTGTCTCCTCCTCCGGGAAAATCTCTCCTGTCAGGAGTTCCTCTGCCTTCCGGTACAGGCCCAGCGCCCGCAGCAGATCGGCGGGATCATTGCTCAGATCCGTCGGCGCCGCGATCAGGATGGGCGGTACATTCTTGCTTTCGGCTTCCGGCACGCCCGTCTGGTCTGTCATCGTAAAGGTCAGTCCGTCGATCAGCTGCGTTTCGCTGTCCGCTTCTGTCTCATCGGCCGCT
>JAGCAV010000006.1 GCA_017652545.1 Lachnospiraceae bacterium | reverse complement strand
ATGTGACTGAATGTTCGTAATATTTATTTAAAGGAATTGTAAAAATTGGGGGATTGATGACAGGGGGGTTGTAGAATGAGTCTCGGCAGAAAAGGTATGGTTTTACGGATCATGCTGCTGACTTTGTGCCTGTTCGGATGTTTTTTTGTAAAACAGGAGCGTGCCGTCGCTTCCGAACAGGACAAGACTACGGTCATGGTCGGGTGGCAGAAGATCGGTCATTACACCTATTATTTTGACAAAGACGGGAAAAAGGTGACCGGTCTGAAAAAGATCGAAGGTAAATACTACTACTTCAGCAAAAAGGGAATCCGGAAGACCGGCTGGCGCAAGGTCAAGGGTGTAAAGTATTACTTTGATCCCGAAAAGAACGGAAGCCGTGCAAAGGGCTGGACAAATATCGGCAAATACAAATACTATTTTTCCAAGGGCCTTCCGAAGACCGGCTGGCTGAAGAAGAGCGGGAGGTTTACTACCTGAACAGCAAAGGACGCGTGGTTACCGGATGGAAGACCATTGACGGCAAAAAGTACTATTTCCTCAAGCCGGAAGGAGAGCGCGCTGTCGGTGTGGTTGAGATCAACGGCACGGAATATGCCTTCGACAGCGATGGCATTATGGTGACGTCCGGTTTCTATAAAGGAAACTTTGTCGATTCCAGCGGTCACAGGCTTGAAAAGACAACCATCAGGCATCTTCTTCAGACCGCGTTGAAACCCGTCGGTACGACGCTCTATATCTGGGGAGGCGGATGGAACAAAAACGCAGACGGAAGCATTACGGGAAAGACCATGGGGGTTTCGCCCGCATGGAAGGCCTGGTTCAATTCCAACGGAAAGGACTATGACTACACGAAATACAGGTACCAGTATCCCAAGGGACTCGACTGTTCCGGATACATCGCGTGGGTCATCTACAATGCTTTCAACTCGTCCAGCGGTCACGGCAGTTTTGTCATGCTGGCCCAGGTCATGGCCAAGACCTTTGCCGGATATGGCTGGGGCACCTACAAACCCGCCGGTTCCGTTACGGATTTTAAAGCCGGGGATATCATGAGCCTGGCTGCAGGGCATGTCTATATGGTCGTGGGACAATGCTCTGACGGAAGTGTCGTTCTTCTTCATTCATCACCGCCGGGTGTGATGATCACCGGCACGGCAACAAGATCCGGAAACAAAAAATCCGAAGCGATCAAGCTTGCCAATTATTATATGAAAAAATACTTCCCTGCGTTTAACAAAAAGTTCCCTGATACTTCCAGGGATGCTTCGTATCTGACAAACTATGCGCAGATGAGATGGTATGCCGGGCGGACCACTTCTCTGATTACCGATCCCGAAGGCCTGCGCAGTATGGACGCCAAACAGGTTCTGGCAAACATACTCGGCCCGTGAACGACCCTGGTGGAACGCGGAAACGGGATTTGAAAGGAATGTAAATGGACACTGAAGATCATATGTTTCAGATGAAGAATGCAGAAGACATGCGGACCGGGAATGTCCGGGTCCTGACAGTAAGGCTGATTCCGGTCATCCGTATGGGATGGCTGATGATCTGTGCACTGCTGCTTGCTGCCTGTCTGTTTTCGGTTTCTGCAAAAGCAGAGAATATGATCAGTGTCGCGAAATCCAACAAGGTGTATGGCGGAAAGTTTGTTAAGAACGGCAAGGGGATCCGGTATCAGAAAAAGAATGGCAAGTTTATAAAAAACAGCTGGGTCTGCATAAAAAAGAACGTCTACATGTTCCGGAAAAACGGATACGCAAGAAAAGACACCTTCTTTTCCTATGGCGGAGAGAAGTACTATGCCGATGAGAACGGGATCGTCCTGAGCGGAAGGTGGATCTGGCGGGGAAAGAAGGCCTATTACCTGAAGGATGACGGGACACTGGCTGCCGGAGAAACACTGAAGATATCAGGCCGGACATATGAATTCAACAAAAGCGGTGTTCTGAATACAAAAAAGAGCGATGCGCCAAAATCGGACAGGTATCTGTTCGTCGGGGATTCACGGATCGTCGGCATGAGCATGTTCGCTCCTCATGATAAGGCCCAGTTTATCGGCGATGTGTCCATGGGGTATGGTTATCTGGCCTCAAGTGCAGGCCCGAGGGTGAAGAAGATCCTTGCCGGCAATGCCAATCTGAATGTCATTTTCTGCTTTGGGATCAATGATCTGGGGAATATCGGATCCTATATTTCGTATTATAAAAAATTCATGGCGGCTTATCCGAAAACGGATTTTTACTTTATGTCCGTCAATCCGATCTCAAGAGGCGCAACGTCCTATCTTTCAAACGGTCTGATCGAAGCTTTTAACAAGCAGCTGAAAAAAGCTGTCGGGAAAAAGAAATATCTGGACTCCTATACGTATCTGACAAAGAACGGATTTGGCGCCTGGGACGGTGTACATTATAACGGAGAGACTTATCTGAAGATATACAGATATGCGGTTTCGGAGATCGAAACGCGATAACCGGTCGGAATTCGCAGCGAAATCCCTGACAGTCGGAAAGGAAAGAAGAAAAATGGAAATGGTTTATGTGTTTCTGGCGGACGGACTGGAGGAGATCGAGGGACTGACAGTCGTTGATATCCTTCGAAGAGGCAAAGTGGACGTGACAATGATTTCCATAACGGGCAGCAGAACAGTCCGCGGAAGTCACGGCATTGAGATCACGGCAGATGAGATCTTTGAAGAAGCCAGCCTGGAAGACGGTACGCTCTATGTGCTGCCGGGCGGTATGCCGGGGACGCTGCATCTGGGAGAAAAGAAAGCGCTCTGCGAACTGCTTGTCAGGGCAAAGGAACGCGGCAGGAGGATCGCGGCGATCTGCGCAGCGCCCAGTGTTCTTGGGGATCTCGGACTTCTTGAAGGAGAAGACGCCACGTGTTATCCCGGTCTTGAGGAGAGGCTCAAAGGAGCGAATGTCCTGTATGATGAGGTGGTCGTATCCGGGCAGATGACGACAAGCCGCGGAATGGGAACAGCCATTCCCTTCGCGCTGTCGCTGCTTGCATCCGTGAAGGGACAGGCGGAAGCCGACCAGATGGCAAAGGGCATTGTTTACAGGCAGTCATGAGGCAAAAAAGTCAGGCCTGAAACAGAGAAAAACGCAAAGGCAGGCGCAGAGCGGCGCTTGCCTTTTTCTTTGCGCTATGCTATACTCTCAAATTGACTTGTCTGAAAAGTGACAATGATCTGGATCTTTCAGTTTGAAAAAGATCTGCTCTTTTTATGATGAACATATATGGAAAAAATCAGGAGGAACAATAAGGAATGAGCGTTAAGATCGAGAAGAAAGAACACAATATGGCGATGCTGACCATTGAGGTCGATCTGAATAAATTTGACAAGGCTTGCCAGCAGGCATATCTGAGAACGAGAGGACGTATCAACGTACCGGGATTCAGAAAAGGAAAAGCGCCCAGGAAGATGATCGAGAAGATCTACGGCGCAGAGATCTTCTTTGAGGATGCCGTTAATCTTCTGATCCCCGATGCCTACGAGGAAGCTCTCGGTCAGATCGATGAGACAGTTGTTTCCCAGCCTGCGATCGACGTCGTACAGGTCGAAGCCGGAAAACCCGTCATTTTCACAGCGGAAGTGGCCTTAAAGCCGCAGGTTGAGCTGGGCCAGTACAAGGGTATTGAGGTTGAGCCCATCCATGTGGAGGTCACTGAAGACGAGATCAATGCCCGGATCGACCGCGAACGTGAAAACAATTCCAGGATGATCGATATCGATGACAGACCGGTAGAAAACGGGGACCTGATCAGGCTCGACTATGAAGGGACCATCAGCGGAGAACCGTTTGACGGCGGTAAGGGAACGGATTACCCGCTGACGATCGGATCCAACAGCTTCATTCCGGGCTTTGAAGAACAGCTGATCGGAAGTAAAATCGGTGAAGACAGGGATATTGTGGTGACCTTCCCGGATGATTATCATGCAGAGGAACTGCGCGGTAAGGTAGCTGTCTTCGCATGCAAGGTCAATTCCATCCAGAAGAAGGAACTGCCGGAAGCCGATGATGAATTTGCCCAGGATGTGTCTGAGTTTGATACGCTTGCCGAGTTCAAAGAGGACATCAGGAAGAACATCCTTGAGAGCAAGGAAAATGAGGCAAAGCGCCAGAGAGAAGCGGTGATCGTCGACAAGATCATTGAGAACGCGCAGATGGATATTCCCGAAGCGATGATCCGTGAACAGGTTGACCGCATGAAGGAAAGCTTTACACGCCAGATCCAGTCACAGTTCCAGGGGATCACAGTTGAGCAGTATATGCAGCTCACAGGCATGGATGCCCAGAAGCTGGATGAGCAGATGAGACCGGAAGCGCTCAAACGTATTCAGAACAGCCTTGTTCTGGAAGCGATTGCCGATGCCGAAAATATTGAGATCTCCGATGAACGGCTTGATGAGGAATTCCAGAAGATGGCGGATTCCTATCGTATGGAAAAAGACAAACTCGTCAAGATGATGGGCGAGGAAGAGAAGAAGCAGATGAAGGAAGATCTCCGCATTCAGGCAGCCGTGGATCTTATCAGGGATTCTGCGAAAGAGACCGCATAAGTCAGTCGGATTTGGAAACAGGGAAGTGAAGGAGGGAAAAATATGCCTCTCATTCCATATGTCATCGAACAGACCAGCAGGGGTGAACGCTCCTACGATATCTATTCAAGACTTTTAAAAGACAGGATCATCTTTCTGGGAGAGGAAGTGAATGAGGTGACCGCGAATCTGGTCGTCGCGCAGCTTCTTTTCCTCGAATCCGAAGATCCCGGCAAGGATATTCATCTGTATATCAACAGCCCGGGAGGATCCGTTTCTGCCGGATGGGCCATTTATGATACGATGCAGTACATCAAGTGTGATGTTAGCACGATCTGTATCGGGATGGCTGCCAGCATGGGCGCATTCCTGCTTGCTGGAGGAAAGAAGGGAAAGCGCTATGCGCTTCCAAACGCGGAGATCATGATCCATCAGCCGTCGGGCGGAGCTCACGGACAGGCGAGTGATATCAAGATCGTTGCGGATCAGATCCTTTCCACCCGCAGAAAGCTGAATGAATATCTTGCTGCAAACACGGGACAGCCGCTGGAAGTGATCGAAAGAGATACAGAAAGAGACCACTGGATGAGCGCCGCTGAGGCAAAAGCATACGGGCTTGTTGATGCGGTCGTTGAAAACAGGCAGTGAAAGACCTGAAGATGCAGCTATAGTGTTTCCTTTATGGCAGGTGCACAGCCATTTGGCGTGCATCTGCCATTAGCGCTATTTATGTGTCGGGGTCAAAGTGCCGGAGAAATGGAGAAATGCATGCCAAAACGTGATAACAGGATACGATGCAGTTTTTGCAACAAAACGGAAAATCAGGTAAGAAAACTCGTCGCGGGACCGGCAGGCGTCTATATCTGTGACGAATGTATCGATGTGTGCGTTGATATCCTGGATGAAGATACAGGGGATGATTTCGTTGAGAACGACTTCGGGATCAATCTTCTGAAACCGAAGGAGATCAAGGAGTTTCTTGATGAATACGTGATCGGACAGGATGACGCAAAGAAGACGCTGTCCGTTGCCGTTTACAATCATTATAAACGGATCATACAGGGAAAGAAAATCCGCCAGGATGACATTGAGCTTCAGAAGAGCAATATTCTTATGCTCGGTCCGACAGGTTCGGGAAAGACCTATCTGGCCCAGACACTTGCCAAGCTCCTGAATGTGCCTTTTGCGATCGCAGATGCAACGACACTGACAGAAGCCGGCTATGTGGGCGAAGATGTTGAAAATATCCTTCTGAAGATCATTCAGGCTGCGGATTATGACGTCGACCGTGCCCAGTACGGTATCATTTACATCGATGAGATCGACAAGATCACAAAGAAGGGTGAGAATGTATCGATCACGCGGGACGTGTCCGGTGAAGGCGTACAGCAGGCCCTGCTTAAGATCCTGGAGGGTACGCTGGCTTCCGTTCCTCCGCAGGGCGGAAGAAAGCACCCGCAGCAGGAACTGATCCCGATCGACACCACCAATATCCTGTTCATCTGCGGAGGCGCTTTTGACGGCCTGAGCAAGATCATAGAGAACCGTCTGGATGCCGGAAGCATGGGATTTATGGCGGATATCGTCGATAAACGGGACACCAACGTCGGTGAACTTCTGCGGCAGGTCATGCCGCAGGACCTGATCAAGTTCGGCCTGATCCCGGAATTTATCGGACGTGTTCCGGCGGTTGTTTCACTGGACGAGCTCGATAAAGATGCGCTGATGCAGATTCTGACAAAACCGAAGAACGCGATCATCAAGCAGTATCAGAAGCTGTTCGAGATGGATGAGGTACAGCTGCATTTTACGGATGACGCTGTTGAAGAGATCGCGGATCTGACCATGGCAAGAAAGACAGGTGCCAGAGGCCTGAAATCGATTCTGGAACTGGCAATGCGCGATATCATGTTCGAGCTTCCCTCAAGGGATGATGTCAGGTACTGTCTTATTACAAGAGATGTGATCAGGGGGACGGCACAGCCGATCCTGGATGAAAGCCTGATCCCGCTTCCTGAGACACATGACAAGGCTTCCGCCTGACTGAAGAAGACCATTTTGAATGAAAAACAGGTAAGCATCTGAACCATAAGAGAAGGAACGGAAATGCAGATAAGCAGCGAAATCATGCAGATGCCTGCCATCGCGCTGCGGGCGATGACGGTTCTGCCGTCCATGATCGTTCATATTGATGTGAGCAGGGATATGTCGATCCGCGCGATCGATGCCGCTTTGAGCGATGATGACAGGATCTTTCTGATCACGCAGCGGGATCCCCAGGCCGAAAAGGTTGATGCGGGCGGTCTGTATGCCACCGGAACGGTAGCGCAGATCAAGAATATCACCCGTATGCCGCACGGACTGGTCAGGGTAATGGTGGAAGGCCTTTACAAAGCGCAGCTGATTTACCTGGGGACAGATGAGGATTATCTTGTCGCCGGCGTGGATCCGGCAGAGGAACCTTTCGAGGCATCCGACAATGAGAAGACCGGCATGGTCCGTGCCATGAAAGACCTGTTTCAGCTTTACGCGCAGGGAAACAGCCGCGTTAGCAAGGAACTGACCAGACAGATCCTGGACATTGAGGAGCTGCCGAGACTGATCGAGCAGATATCCATCAATCTTCCCCTGGAATATAAGGGGAAGCAGAAAATTCTGGATGCCAGAGGCGTCTGGGAATGCTATCAGGTCATCTGCGATATCCTTGCCGGCGAGGTTGAGATCAGCCGGATCAGGAATGAGATACAGCAGAAAGTAAAGGAACGGATCGATAAACACCAGAAAGAATATCTGCTCCGCGAACAGCTGAAGGTTATTCAGGAGGAGCTGGGGGAGGATGTGCCCTTAAGTGAGGCGGAGACATACAGGGAGAGACTGAAGGAGCTGAAGGCGCCTGAAGCGATCAAGGAAAAAATCAGCAAGGAGATCGCCAGGTTCAGGAGTCTTGGGAACAATTCCGCGGAGGCGTCCGTCTCCAGGAATTACATTGAAACCCTGCTGGATATGCCCTGGGAAAAATCAACGCAGGACAGTGAAGATCTGAAGGAAGCGGGAAGGATCCTGGAAGAGGATCATTACGGCCTGGAAAAAGTAAAGGAACGAATCCTTGAGTTCCTTGCGGTCAGGCAGCTTACAAGGATGGGTGAAAGCCCGATCCTGTGCCTTGCAGGCCCGCCCGGAACAGGCAAGACCAGTGTGGCAAAGTCTGTTGCAAGGGCGCTGAACAAGAAATATGTCCGTATTTCACTTGGCGGGGTCAGAGATGAGGCCGAGATTCGCGGTCACAGGCGTACCTATATCGGGGCAATGCCGGGCCGGATCATCAGCAGCGTAAAAAGTGTCGGAGTCAATAATCCGCTGATGCTGCTGGATGAAGTGGACAAGCTGTCTTCTTCCTACAACGGGGATCCGTCATCGGCTCTGCTGGAGGTGCTGGATTCCGAGCAGAACAGGCATTTCCTGGACCACTATCTGGATGCGCCGTTCGACCTTTCTCAGGTCCTGTTTATCGCGACAGCGAACGATCTCAACACTGTACCGAGGCCGCTTCTGGACCGTATGGAGATCATCGAGGTATCCAGCTATACAGAAAATGAGAAGCTGCATATCGCGAAGGAACATCTTCTGCCGAAACAGAAAGCGCGTCACGGCATCAGCGCAAAACAGCTGAGTATTACCGACAAAGGACTGAAGGAGATTATTTCGGGGTATACCAGGGAGGCCGGCGTAAGGCAGCTCGAACGTGTCCTCGGAGAGATCTGCAGAAAGACGGCAAGATGTGTCCTTGAAGACGGAGAGACAGCCGTACGCGTCAAAGGCAGCAATGTTGAGACCTATCTGGGAAAAAAGAAATATTCATTCCAGAAAAAGAATGAAAAGAATGAGATCGGTATTGTCCGCGGCCTGGCCTGGACAAGCGTCGGCGGTGTCACGCTTCAGGTAGAGGTCAATGTCATGCCCGGGAAAGGTGATTTCCAGCTGACAGGGCAGATGGGTGATGTCATGAAGGAATCCGCCAGGATCGCCATTACTTACGTCAGATCGATCGGGGAAAAATACGGGATCGAAGACAACTATTTCCGGGAACACGATCTTCACATCCATATTCCGGAGGGGGCAGTGCCAAAAGACGGTCCGTCGGCCGGCATTACCATGGCGACCGCGATCCTGTCCGCCGCAGCCGGTATCCCGGTGCGCTGTGACGTTGCCATGACCGGAGAGGTAACGCTTCGCGGGCGTGTGCTGCCCATCGGCGGTCTGAAGGAAAAACTGCTGGCAGCTAAAAATGCCAGGATGAACAGTGTGGT
>JAGCAV010000106.1 GCA_017652545.1 Lachnospiraceae bacterium | reverse complement strand
TCGGTCAGCGCATCCACGATCTCCTGCGGCGTGTCACGCGGGATCATGATCGGCCAGGTCTCATTCAGGTTCGGGATACCGTCGGTGCCTTCCACTTCCGTGGTGATGGAGGGAGCGGTCACACCGATGCCGGTGAACTCAAAGGGATCAGCACAGGTTACGAAGATCGGAACAAGCATGTCGCCGTTCAGGTAATCGATAACGGAGGACAGGGAGCCGGCACCAACCATGACATCGCCTGCGATGCAGCCGACAGCTGTGTCTGCGCAGGATCCGAACAGGCTGTAGGTCGGAGCATCTACGCCCTTGGCAGCGCAGATCGCCTCAAACTGGGTGTGCGGGCCGTTGCCGTATGCACCGACACCGAACGCATTGCCTTCTGCAAGATATGCAAACAGTTCTTCGGTATTGGTTACGCCTGCATCCTTATTGGCGAAGCAGACCGCCGGGCCTGAATAGGGATGGAAGGAGATCCAATCCTGCCAGCTGGACTCTGAATAAGCGTAGATCGGATAGGATGAAAATCCGCCGGTACCGGTTGCGAACATGCTGTAGCCGTCATGCGGCTGCTCCAGAACATAGTCGCAGGCAACTGCCGAGTTGGCGCCTTCCATGTTCACGCAGTTGATGTTCTCGCCAAGGTAGTTTGCCATCTCAGCCACCACCGGACGGACAGCTGTGTCAGTTCCGCCGCCTGCGCCGTAACCGATGTAAACGGTCGGAGTTCCATTGGTGAATACGCCGTCAGCCAGCGCTGCTGTTGTGCCGGTCAGGATCATTGCTGCTCCCAGCGCCAAAGCAATCAGTTTTTTCATCTGTAACCTTCCTTTCTCAGGCGCATATCTGGGCCTGGATAAAATTTTGGGGCTTCCTGCCCGTTAATATGATGTTAAGATTGTAGCCGTTTTGTTAAAAATTGTCAATTCTCACTTGTCGGACATCAGTATTTTTAACTGTTTTTCATATATAGTCTCTTTTATTGATATAATTACTTCCTCTATTTTCACAAAACACATAAAAGTATCCTTTTTATGGCTATGTAAAGGAAAATATGCTATTCTGATACCGCTGTTAACCACAGCCTGCAAAAAGACCCTGTAAATCTGCATCAAAGAGGAACTGACTTATGAATCGCGACATCAATATCCGTGTATGTTTAAATGCTAAACAGTTTCGCTCGTTCTGTGCTTTTGATACCTTCCGGATCAGGCGCAGGCATCTGCCCGTGCTGATCATTTCCGCCGTGCTGTTTACGCTCGGGCTGGCTGATCTTCTGTTCTCCAAAGGCTCTTCCGGAACTGTGGCAGGTCTGCTGATCGGGCTGGCGATCGCCGTTCCCATGGTCGTTTTCGGCCTTTATGTGATTCAGATCGAAGCCCAGGTCTCGGGACAGGGCCTGTCCTCCGCCCAGGAGATGTATGCCCTGCATTTCAGTGAGGATGGTGTTCAGATCAGCGGGCTTCACCGGTCAGCCGGATCCGCGCGGGTCCCCTGGAACGGACTGTGGGCCGCGTACCGGGCAAAAAGCGCGGTCTATCTCTATGCCAGCGAACAGCGGGCTTTCATTCTCCCTGACGGTCAGGCTGATGTCAGTGATGATCAGCTGTGGGCTTATCTCTGTTCATATATGGGCATGGACAGATGTTTCGAAACAGCCGGAAGACGCGGGAACCCCTGATCAGCACGCAGTTTTTCGGCATTTTTCCGATGATATTCTTTTTGACACAGCAGGCATGAAGGTGTACAATAAGCTGACTGCTTGTTATACCGCTTCTTATGGGTATTCATTTCTGTCATATTTCCTGATCAACAACTGGCCGGCACCTGTTCAGGCGGTTGAACAATGCCAGCCAAATTCCGATTACAAGGTGATGTCATGAATATAACACCCATCAAAAAAGTCAATGCCGTGGAGCAGGTCTTTGATCAGATGCAGGGGCTCCTGATCGACGGTACATGGCGTACCGGCGATAAGCTTCCTTCTGAAAATGAGCTGTCAGAAACATTCGGAGTCAGCCGCATGACCATCCGGCAGGCCATGCAGAAGCTGAAAGCCCTGGGTCTGATCGAGACACGGACCGGATCCGGTTCCTATGTGCGGGAGATCAATCCGGAAGATTCCCTTCAGGACCTGATCCCGCTGATGTACATCGGCGGTCCTTCCCAGCGTCACGTTTTCCAGTTTCGTGAAATGATCGAATCGGAGAGTGTGCGGCTCGCAACACCCCTTGCAGATGAAAAGAGCCTTCAGAAGCTGGAACGGATCCTGGAAAAAATGAGAAAGGCAGCCGAAGCGGACGATGGCAAGGCTTTCTCCGAATATGACCTGAAGTACCACATGGCCATTGTCAAACTGACCGGCAACCCGCTGATGGTCAAGGCTTATGAGATCCTGCAGAATGTTCTTGAAGAATCCATGATCTCCGTCATTGAGAAAATGAAGTACTCCCCTGGCCTGGGGTTCCACGGCAGGATCCTTGACGCGATGCGGAAAAAGGATGGCGCCCTGGCGGAACAGCTGATGAGAGACCATATCCGTCAGAATTACATGTATTTTGATATCTGACAATTGATAGGACAATTGAAAAGC
>JAGCAV010000105.1 GCA_017652545.1 Lachnospiraceae bacterium | reverse complement strand
GACGACAGCAGGGAGCTCGCGCCCGGTGAGGTGGAACGGGAATATCTGCAGAACGAGATCTTCAGGCTGCGTGAGGAACACCCGGAGATGGTTTATATTTCCTTCCCGGGAGATGAGAAGTCCTCCGGCGGCTGTGTGGCGGCGGGAAGAGGGTTTTTCCATATCAATTCCCATGGCGGAGCGGAACCGTGCCCCTTCTCCCCGTATTCTGACATCAATGTGCGGGATACATCCGTCCGGGACGCCATCAATTCAAAACTCTTCCGGACGCTCCGCGAGAACGGCCATCTGCTGGAAGACCACGCGGGCGGATGCGTGCTGTATGAGAAACGGGATCTCGTGGAACGGATCATGGCAGGCGAAAATGCCGCCGGCATGCCTGTCATGTAAACGCGTCTATACCGGATGACCTGAGCAGCCGGATCATGTCCGACAGGTCCTCCGGATGCAGGTTTGCAACGCCCGTATAATCATAGTCCCTGGTCAGGAACTGATATTTCTTTTCCCCGAACTGGTGGAAGGGCAGCAGCTGCACGCGCGATGCCCCCACCTCTTTCAGTTTCTGGGCGAAACCTGCGGCATCCTCCGGCGCGTCGTTAAAGCCCGGGATCACCGGGATGCGCACAAGAACTTCCTTACCGTTTTCGATCGCCCACTTTATATTGGCCAGGATGTGGTTATTGCCGATCCTGGTTCCTTCGATATGCCTTTCCCTGTCATAATGCTTCATATCCATAAGGAGATAATCCAGATGAGCCGCAACCCGCCGGAAAACGTCCGCGGAGGCGTAGCCGGTGGTCTCGATCGCGGTATGGATCCCGTTCTCATGAAGCTTTTCCAGCAGTTCCACACAGAAATCAGGCCACAGCAGCGCTTCTCCGCCGGAGAGGGTCACGCCGCCGCCGCTCTCTTCATAGAAGGGAAGATCCTTCAGGCATTCCTCAAGAACCTCATCGGTCGTGACCATGCGGCCTTCCTCCGTAAGCGCGCCGGTCGGACAGGCGGAAAGACAGGCACTGCAGTGACGGCAGCGGTCCGCGTGAAGACGGATCCTGTCATCCTCCCAGGAGATCGCCCGGCAGTCACAGGTGCGCACGCAGGTCCTGCAGTGACAGCATTTGCTCTCATCCCAGAGCAGCTGCGCGCTTGTCAGCTGGCTCTCCGGGTTGGCGCACCATCTGCAGCGCAGAGGACAGCCCTTAAAGAAAACGGTGGTTCGGATTCCGGGACCGTCGTTGACGGAAAATTTCTGAATATTGAAGATTCTGGCCTGCTGCATGGGTTGCTCCTTTTTCTTTGAATGCCTCAGGGACGGTGAATGCGTCAGGGACGGCGCCGGGGTTTGCAATGTGCATCCTTTCAACAGCTACTATACTTCAATATTCGCCAAAACGCAACATTAGAAAAAGAAATGCTTTCGAATGAAAATAAAAGTTGACAGCTATGAAAACCATGATAAGATAAAACCGAAAAAACAGGTGGTTTTTATGCTTTTACAGATAAGATGATAGAAGGAGAATTCCATGGAAAACAGGGAACATTTCGGAGCATTAACGGAAAGAATGCAGGCATTTCGTGAAGAAGTCCTGGACGAGAAGCCCTATGTGGACGCGGAGCGGGCCGTCCTGGCGACCGAGGCATATCAGGCAAGCATGAATCAGCCGCCGGTCATGAAGCGGGCGCTGATGCTGAAGAATATCCTGGAAAAGATGTCGATCTATATAGAAGACAAGACGCTGCTGGCCGGCAACCAGGCGACGAAGAACCGCAACGCGCCGGTGTTCCCGGAGTACACCATGAAGTTTATCATGGACGAGCTTGATCTTTTCGAAAAGCGGGACGGGGATGTCTTCTATATTACGGAAGAATCCAAGGAGGAACTAAGAAAGATCGCGCCGTTCTGGGAGAACAATAACCTCAGGGCAAGGGGTGAGGCCCTGCTTCCGGACGAGGTCAGCGTGTTCATGGAGACCGGGCTCTTCGGTATGGAGGGCAAGCTGAACGCCGGCGATGCGCATCTGGCGGTGAACTATGAGAAAGTTTTAAAGGAAGGCCTGAAGGGCTACGAGGCGCGGACCAGGGAACTGAAGGCCGCGCTTGACCTGGCGGATCCGGACAGCATTGACAAATATGTGTTCTACAAAGCGGTGCTGATCGTCATCGAGGCAGTTCATCACTTCGCGCTTCGCTACAGCGCGCTTGCGGCTGAGATGGCGGAAAAGGAAAGCAGCCCGGCCAGAAAAGCGGAGCTGGAGGAGATGGCACGTATCTGCGCGAAAGCGCCGTATGAGCCGGCTCACGGTTTCCGTGAGGCGATCCAGTCTGTCTGGTTCATCCAGCTGATCCTTCAGATCGAGTCCAACGGACACTCCCTGT
>JAGCAV010000104.1 GCA_017652545.1 Lachnospiraceae bacterium | reverse complement strand
TGCTTGCAGTCCTGCTGATGGCCATTCTGGTCTTTTCCCGTCCGATGACTGTCCAGGCAAAGGGCAGTGCGCAGATCACGGAATGCCGGTTCAGGTCAACGTCCACCCTGAAGGTGGTGGCATCCTGTGATCCGGCTGCCGTTTCGGGGAAATACTGTTATGTGTTTGCGCTGCCCTTTGCGGGGGGGAAACCATCTTCCGGAGACAAACCGCTGGCCAAAAAGATCAAGGCGCCGGTCATGAGCTTTTCCGTCCGTGTTCCCAAAGCCCTCAGGCAGGAGTATCTGTACAGCCGGTTTGTGATCGCCGAAAAGAAAAGGAACAGATACCGGATCATCAGTCCGGGCTGCTATATCACCAATCCGGATAAAACGGCAAAACTGCGATACGCATTCCCGCAGGCTTCATCCAAAAAGGGACTTCAGGTAGCGGCATCCATGGTGGAGGATGCCGTGGATCTGAACGTACAGCATTCCGTGCTGAATATCGATCTTGCGAGAGTATTGGCTGGAAGCAGCAAACACAACAGCAGACAGGGCATCCCGTTTGAATACTGCGGGAAGACGTACTGGATGGACCGGGAGACAATTGAGGGGTATGACAGACAGCTCCAGACGCTGAAAGTGAGCAATACCGTGGTCAGTGCCGTACTTCTTCTTTCCTATAATAAAAGCCGGGCCGGGCTGATCCATCCCAAAGCCAGGAGATCCGGATATCCATACTATGCCTGGAATCTGACCAGCGAGAAGGCCAGACAGACTTTCCGGGCAATTCTGTCGTTCCTGGCACAGCGGTACTGCGCCAGGGACGCGGCATACGGGCGCATTGTCAACTGGATCGTCGGCAACGAAGTGGAATCCCCGGCGCACTGGAACTACAGCGGCGGCATGTCGCTGGGACCGTATATTGCTCAGTACGCCAGGCAGTTCAGGATGGTGTACACGTCAGTGACCAGTGTTTATGCCAATGCGAGAGTGTATATTTCGCTGAGCCATCTCTGGAATGATAATCCGATCGACAGTTTTACTGCCAGGGAGACCCTGGAGGCTTTCGCCTCCGCCATCAGCGCGCAGGGGAATATTCCCTGGAACCTTGCCTACCATCCTTACAGTTCCCCGCTGACGGAGCCGCGCTTCTGGGAGAACAGGAACGGTCTGCTGACAGCCGCGATCACTTCACCGGTGATCAATATGGGCAATCTTTCCGTTCTGACGACATATATAAAGAATACCTACGGACCTTCCACGCGGATCATCCTGTCCGAGCAGGGGTTCACGTCTGTTCAGGACAGGAAGAATGTGCAGGCGGAACAGTCAGCAGCCATCGCATACAGCTATCTGCTCACAGAAGCGGATGACATGGTGGATTCGTTCATCATGAACCGGCATGTTGATCATAAGGTGGAGGTGAAGCAGGGACTTAACCTCGGGCTCTGGACCACCAGCGGGGTGGAATGGGCAGATGAAAAGAAGAGCTCCTGGGCGCTGTTCAAATATATGGACACCAGTCTGTCCGAGAAGTTCACGAATGCCGCGCTTTCCGTGATCGATGTGAAACAGTGGTCGGACGTGATCGCAAATTATTCGCCCGTGCTGTATGAGAAGGTCAATCTGATCGAGGGAAATCTGCAGATTGTCGGCGGATACCGGCAGGCAGGAAAGATCGCGGATAAATGGGAAGCCTACGGCGCCGCGGTGAAATTCTCACGGAAGAAGAATGAGTACACGACGGCGCATGACGGAAGCCGCAACAGGAACTGCCAGTGGGGATTCATCCAGACGTTTAAAAACCGGCTGAATATGAGCGCCCATCCTGTTTTCTGTACAAGACTGACACTGACCGGTTCACAGGCGAGGAATGTCCTGGTCAAGATGCGGTTTTACAGCGGCAGGAATGAGTATGAACTCACACAGGTGATCCCGCGGGGGAAGCGTGTGGCGCTCCGGGCAGATTTGTCCGGCTGGGCGTTCTCAGGCAGGATCAGCAGGATCATGATCACACTGGAACCCATTCAGGGAGGATGGAAAAATCATGCAAAACTGACCATGACCCGTCCGGTCATGGGGAACAGATGATGACGGACCGGTGAAGATG
>JAGCAV010000103.1 GCA_017652545.1 Lachnospiraceae bacterium | reverse complement strand
TTGTCCGCAGCTGCCGGCTTCTATGCTTCGTCTGTTCGCAGGCTGCTGTTACGTTTCGGATGAAGTGGCTTCTGTGCCGGTCTACGCACCGGATGAAGACTGGTTGATTCCGCAACTGGATGAGATCCGTAAAAGTGAAGAAGGGAGGTAATGGCATGAACCGTTCACTGTTTGATTTTAATCAGTCCTCATGGCTGCCGCCCCTGGACAAGACCGTACTGGAATACTGCCGGAATATCCGGCGGGAGGAAATGGAGATCGAAAATGAAAACGGTTACCGGGTACGGGTCGTACCTCATCCCTCCAGTGCTGTAGCTGTTGAACTGTTTAACTGGGTCTGGCGCTCGGACGTGGAAGATAAGAAGACGGTCATAATATTCCCCAATTCCTGGCGGAATATTTACCGCTCCACGGCACAGATGTGCAACCGCTTCAATATCAGTGCCCGGAATATCCATGCATTCTGTATGGATGAATGGGCAGATGAAGATGGAAATGTAGCTCCCATAACGTATGGTCCTTCACTCGGAGGACACTTCATGAGGGAGTTCTATCTCTCCTTCCGGGAGGATCTGCGTCCCCCGCTTGCGCAGATGCACTACTATACGAATGAAAATATAGGTCATTACTCCGACCTGATCGATGAGACGGGAGACGGCGGCGCTGACCTGATCATTTCCGCGACAGGCTGGATCGGTCATACTGCCTTTGTAGATCCGCGCACGAAAGCCTTCAGCGCCGATACCCTGGAAGAATTCCTGGAGCTGCCGGCCGGCTTTGTGGACAACCACCGCCTGACCATTATCCAGAATTCCGGCGGCTGGGCCGGCGGGGATATCTATCATACCGCACCGTATTCGGTATCGATCGGCCCGAGGGATGTCATGCACGCCAGGGATCACCTGGAGCGTCATGATCTCGGGTATCTCGGAGGATACAGTTCCTGGGAGCGTATGATCTCCAGGCTTCAGCTTTACGGTCCAGTGACCAAGGAGGTTCCGGCTTCGATCTACCAGCTGACCAAAGGAACGATCTATGTCAGTGAAGATATGGCCAGGCCCATCGAGCCGCTGGACCTGACCGCTTTCTGAGCCGGCTTTCGACAGTGCCGGCGACCAGTGGGAAACAGCGGCAGGCAAAGACAGAACGGGAGTCTGAAATGGTACGGTATTTGCTGGGAATCGATGTGGGGACGACAGGTACAAAGACACTGCTGATCTCCACAGAAGGAAAAGTGGCGGGACATGCGTACCGTCCGTATGAGATTATAACGCCGAAAGTCGGCAGGAGCGAACAGCGCGCGCAGGACTGGTGGGATACTGTCGTTGCAACTGTGCGGGAAGCGGTATCAGGGCTGGACGATCCTGCCGCCGTAAAAGCCATCTCCCTGTCTTTGCAGGGAGGCACCGTGGTCCCGGTGGACGAGGAGGGAAAAGCGCTTCGCAATGCCATCGTCTGGACAGACGGGCGGTGCGCGCAGCAGTTCCGGGAATTTCTGGATGAGGGAGGATCTGACGCCTACACCTATGAGACCTGCGGCTGGCATATGAGCAGCGGTCTGCCTGCGCTGGAGGTACGCTGGATCCGGGATCATGAACCGGAGATCTTTGAAAGAACGGCAAAATTTCTGACGGTCCCGGACTATATCTCCATGAAAATGACGGGGATCGCCGCCGTTGACCTGGCAGACGCCGGGATCAATGAATTTTTTGATATCAGAAAAGAGAAATATGATGAAAAACTGCTGTCCTTCGCCGGAATCCGCAAGGAACAGCTTGGAAAGCCTGTCCGCAGCGGCGATGTGATCGGGCACCTGAGTGCGGAAGCATCGAAGGAACTGGGACTGAGCGAGGATACCCTGCTGGTCGCGGGAGCCCATGACCAGTACGCGGTGGCTGTGGGGGCAGGCGCCAATCATGCGGGAGATGTGGTGATCGGATCCGGGACAGCCTGGGTGGTGACGGGGATCTTTGATGAACCGCTCTTCTCGACGGGGATGGCCCAGTCGATCGCGGCGGTGCCGGGAAAATGGGGATCGATCTTTTCTTTGTCCACAGGCGGGATCTGTCTGGAATGGATGCGCAGCCAGATTGCCGGCGGCATCTCTTACGATGAGATCAACCGGCAGACAAAGGAGAGGGATGCGGCTTTTGACGAACTGTTTTTCTTCCCCTTCCAGGGAATCGCCGGTCCGGATAAACGGTTCAGCCGGGCCTCCTTTACGGGACAGGATCTCTCCCACGACCGCTTCCATCTGATGAAGGCTGTGATGGAGGGTGTCGTGTTCCAGACAAAATGGATGCTGGAATCTTTCGGGGATAAGGGACAGGGCATGATCCGTTTCGCGGGCGGTGCTTCCAAAAGCCCCGTATGGACCCGGCTGACCGCGGATATCCTGAACGCGCCGGTGATCGTTCCCGATGTGGCGGATCTTTCCTGTGTAGGAGCTGCGGTGATCGCCGGCTGGGGAGCCGGGATCTTCAAAAACATAGAAGAAGGCTGTAAACACCTGAATATAGCCGGCAGGCAGATCGATCCCGATCCCGGCCGGTCGGCGCGGTATCAGGAAGCTTATGAGCGCTACCGCCGAAAAGCGGAAATATTATGGGCGATGGACCATTAGCAAAGGAGGGACTAAAGTTATGCCGCTGTTTGAACTGACCGATCTGGATAAAAAGATCTATGAGGAGGAATTAAAGGATTTTCTCCCGGACAGGATTTTTGACGTACACACTCATGTCTGGCTTGACAGGCTGGTCGACAAGGCGGATATTCCCGAGGACAACCGGGCTGTTACATGGCCCGGCAGAGTGGCACGGGACAATTCCATCGAAGATCTGGCCGAATCGTTCAGGCTGATGTTCCCGGATAAGGAATGCAAGGCGTTGATGTTCACTTCCGCAAGAGCTTCAAAGGCGAATAACGATTATGTAGCGGAGGCATCCCGAAAGAGCGGCTGGCCGGCTCTGTATTATTCGCATCCCGAAGAGAGCGCTGACCAGATTGAGGAACGGATCCGGGAGGGGCATTTCCTCGGGCTGAAGGGGTATCTGAACCTGTCGCCCGCTTATCTGCCGGAGAAAGAGATCCGGATCTTTGATTTCTTCCCGAAATACCAGCTGGAACGCCTGAACAGGCTCGGCGCGATCATGATGCTGCA
>JAGCAV010000102.1 GCA_017652545.1 Lachnospiraceae bacterium | reverse complement strand
GCGATCCTTGACGAGTATTACGGCGTGTATGTGACCTGCCCGGATGACGCGCAGTATCGCCTTGACTGGATCAAAGAGTATTACACACCTTACATGAACAACAAATATGTGTATCCGAAGGTTCTGATGAGCACTGATGATACAGAAGAACTGACATACATTCAGCCGGATCTGATCACTTACATCAATTCAAGCAAGGCTTCCTTCATCATGAACGGTGTAACGGATGATTCCTGGAACGAGTATATCAGCCAGGTTGAGGCTTACGGTCTGGAAGACTATCTTGCAATCTACCAGAAGTACCTCGATGAGTTCTATGCTGAGTAAAGTGACTGAAAGGTTTCCGGGGGACAGGACAACAGCATGATCATCAGAACCCCCTCGGGAATTCTTACATGTCATGAACATGAAGCCGGGCGATATCGCCCGGCTTATTGTATAACACTGCGTGCCTGAAAATCAGGATCAAATGGATTGGGGAAGGAATATGATTAGTCAGACACTATTGGAAGCAAGAAGATATGAAGAAGTTGAACAGGGCATGATACCGGATACGGACAGACCGGCGTTTCACCTGTCGACAAGGGCCGGGTGGATGAACGATCCGAACGGCCTTTCCTTTTACGGCGGCCGGTATCATCTTTTTTATCAGTATTATCCGTATGCGCCGCATTGGGGTGCCATGCACTGGGGGCATGCGGTGACGGAAGACTTTCTTCACTGGTCTTATCTGCCGGCCGTACTGGCGCCGGACACCTGGCCTGACAGGGATGGATGCTTTTCGGGAAATGCGGTGACATTGCCGGATGGAAAGCAGCTGCTCATGTATACAGGTGTCACGAAAGCACCTTCTCCCGATGATCCGGGCAGGACGGTCCAGGTCCAGTGTGTCGCAGTCGGGGACGGAACAGATTATGTCAAATATGAAGGGAACCCGGTTCTGACTGAAAAGGACATTCCGGAAGGTGCAAGCAGATATGATTTTCGTGATCCGAAGATCTGGCAGGAAGAGGACGGATCCTACCGGTGCATCATTTCGAACAGGGCTGCTGACGGAACCGGTCAGATTCTGCTCTATTCCAGTCCGGATGCATTTCACTGGCAGTTCAAGTCTGTCCTGATCGCAAACAACGGACGCTTTGGAGCCATGTGGGAATGTCCCGATTTCTTTGAACTGGATGGGAAATGGGTGTTCATTACCGGACCGATGGACATGCTGCCGAAAGGCTTCGAATATCATAACGGAAACGGATCATTATGCCTGATCGGGTCATATGACCGGGAAAACGGGCGGTTTACACCGGAGCAGGACCAGGCGATCGACTACGGAATAGATTTTTACGCAGCCCAGACCCTGCTGACAAAGGACGGACGCAGGGTGATGATCGCGTGGATGCAGAACTGGGATACCTGCGGACTGCATATGCAGAAAAGAAGATGGTGCGGCCAGATGACCCTTCCCAGAGAACTGTCTGTCAGAGACGGGCGTCTGTATCAGTGGCCGGTCAGGGAGCTGGATCAGATCCGAACAGATGCTGTCAGCTATGAAAATGTCCTGGTGGACGGCATGAAAACGCTTGACGGTATCCATGGCAGACAGGTCGATCTGGAACTGGAGATCAGGCCGGCTGATGAAGCCGGTTACCAGAAGTTTTCCGTTCACTTCGCCGAAAATGACGATTACCATACAAAAGTGAGCTATCGGCCGCAGGAACAGACCCTGAAGATCGACCGGAAGTTTTCCGGCTCCAGAAGGGCTGTGATCCATCAGAGGCGGGCGAAGGCTCTGCCGAAGGACGGCGTGCTGTACCTTCGCATCGTGATCGACCGGTACAGTGTGGAGGTGTTCGCGAACCATGGAGAAAAAGTGATGACGGCTACCTATTACACTGAGCTGGCTGCGGAAGGCATTTCTTTTCACTCAAACGGAAAGACAAGACTGACAGTCCGGAAGTGGACACTCAGGGTCTAGCGGAATAAGGCGCGGGCTGTCACAGACACGAATCCACATCGACCTTGTCGATCATCACATTGAGGATTTCCCTGTCTGTCTCCCGCATGCCGATCTTTCCGATGTAACCCATATTTTTGATGGTTTTTTCAACATCGCTCTCAACGAATCCCTCTCCGCCCATAAATTCCTTCTGGCTTATGCTCATGTAGTGCGCCAGAAGGGCGGCGTGTACGGAAGACGCGATTTTGGCGGCACAGCTTGGCTTGGCCCCGTCACAGACAATTCCGCCCACATTGGCGAGTGTGTTGGTAATGGTCCCGCCGATCTGCTCATAGCTGCCGCCGGACATGTAGGTGATTGCCGCGCCGGCTCCGCATGCTGCACTGACGGCGCCGCAGAACGCAGAGAGTGCTCCGATATAATGTTTGATATAGATGGAGACAAGGTTTGAGACCAGCAGACAGCGGTACATTTTCGCTCTGGACAGGTGCCAGCGCTCCGCATAGGTGACGACAGGCATGGTGACGGTTATGCCCTGGTTGCCGCTCCCGGAATTGATGATGACCGGGAGCGGACAGCCGCTCATCCTGGCGTCGGAGCCGGCTGCCGCACGCGCACAGGCGCAGCATTTCACATCGTCGCTCCAGTTCTCCAGCATGGTCTTTCCGACCCTCGCTCCCCACGGATTATCAAGACCTTCCTGGGATATGGCTGTATTAAAGCGCACCTGCTTTTCCAGGATATCCTCCACTTCCGAGAGACTGACGGTATTCGCATATTCGATAATGCCGCGCAGCGTCATTCTTGTCCGGTCGCCCCTGGCCTCTTCTTCGATGGCTGCCTCCTTTTTTTCCGCGACGAATACAGTCATCCCGTCTTTCTCGATCTGCGTGATGTCCGTATGATGTTCTTCGATCGTAACAGACGAGCTGTGGCTGCCGGCCCACATCCCGACCTTGATGTACAGATTGGGTACATCTTCCGCCAGTTCCACGTCGCAGATTTTGGCAGCGACCAGTTCGCGCGCCTTAGCGCGGGCTTCATCATCCACCTCGGAGATGACTTCCAGCATCCTGTCCGGATTTCCCGCCGAAGCGCCAAGGACAGCTGCTGCCTCAATACCCTTCAGCCCGCCGGAATTGGGGACCGTCACGCCCTTTACGTTCTTGATGATGTTGCCTGAACAGGAGATCCTGATGTGTTCAGGAGCCTCTCCCAGCTCACGGCGGGCCTTGGCGGCGGCATAGGCGATGGCGATCGGTTCCGTGCAGCCCATGGCAGCCACCAGCTCTTCTCTCAGGATCTGTGTATAATTCTTTTCCAATTCCCCGGACAGCCACATAACTTTTTCCTCGCTTCTGGTCTCGTATCATGCTGTTGTTATCGGATCTGGCATATATCGTATTATATACTGAACCGGGCATCCGGAACAGCAGAATTAAACTGACCTTATAATAAAAAAGAAAATTGGCACTTTTAATATGGCCAGACAGTTCTATACTGTATATTGTCGACAGGAAATATATGTATGTACGAAGGAGGAGTATTATGAGCCGGGTACAGACAGCAGCCAGTAGCAGAACCGGTCAGGAAGAGGTTCTTCGCAAGATGGTATTCGCGGGCATTTTCGCAGCGATCACCTATGTGGTCTTCACGTTTCTTTCCATTCCGGTCCCCACGATCGGGGGCGGCAAAGTGACAGTCCATCTTGGCAACGCATTCTGCGTTCTGGGTGTTCTGCTTCTGGGAAGCGCATACGGCGGAGTCGGCGGAGCCCTTGGACTTACGATTGCCGATCTGGTGGATCCCGTGTATATTGTAGAGGCACCGATCACTTTTCTGATCAAGCTGCTGATGGGAATTCTGGTGGGTGTGATCGCACACAGAATGGGACATATCAGTACTTTGAACGATCATCGGAAAGTCCTGACCTGGACTGTCGCAGCAACACTGGCCGGGCTGGTCTTCAACGCATTCCTGGATCCGGTCGTCCGATATTTTTATAAAATACTGATCCTCGGAAAACCGGCGGCACAGGTTTCCTTCGCTGTCAACTTTACAGTGACGGCGATCAACTCGGCCGTTTCGGCAGTCATCTGTGTGGCTCTGTATATGGCGCTTCGCGTTCCGCTTAAGAAGATGGGGCTGTTCTTCCGAATCTGACCATTTCCGCAGCGGCAGCACAGGGTAAGGCAATTTCCAAGGTGGATTAAGGAGGCAACATGGGAGACTTTCTGATGACCAGGTGGGGGAAAACGATCGATCCGGAACACGTTCTGGAAGAGTACCCGAGGCCCGGAATGAAAAGAGACAGTTATATCTGTCTGAATGGAACCTGGGATTATGCCATGACTGAATCGGAGGCGTTTCCGGAAAAGTATGAAGGCAGGATCCTGGTACCGTTTTCTCCGGAAGCACCGTTGTCCGGGGTGAACAGGATGCTTCTTCCCGGCCAGTTCCTTCATTACAGGAGGGAATTCTCTCTGCAGCGGCCGGAAAGCGGGAATCGCCTTCTTCTCCATTTCGGGGCGGTCGACCAGAACTGCGAAGTGTATCTCAACGGGTGCAGGGTCGGAGAGCATGCCGGCGGTTACTGGAAGTTTTCCTTTGACGTGACCCCGTTTATCCGGGAGGGAGAAAACCTGCTGCAGGTGGTCGTCTGGGATCTGACGGATACGTCATACCATATGAGAGGGAAGCAGTCCCTGGAGCGGGGCGGCATGTGGTATACGCCGCAGAGCGGAATCTGGCAGAGCGTCTGGATGGAGTATGTGCCGGACCGGTATATTGCGGAGCTGAAACTGGATCCGGATCCGGACGCGGAATGTATCCGGATCCGTGTGATGATGAATGAATGGGAACGGCAGCCTGTAAAGCTGACTGTCTGTCTGAGGGGGGAAGTCATCCTTCAGGCTGACGGAATGACGGGGGATACCTGCCGGATCAGGATTCCGTCATGTGAGCTCTGGACACCAAAGAAGCCGGTCCTGTATGACCTCGTCGTCAGGGCTGGGGAAGATGAGGTTGCTTCCTACTTTGCCATGCGGAAGATTACCCTCGAAAAAGATCAGAAGGGCATATTCCGGATGTTCCTGAACAACAGGCCGTATTACCAGAACGGTGTTCTTGACCAGGGCTATTATCCCGACGGCCTGTATACCGCTCCTTCGGATGAAGCGATGGTAAATGACATCCTTCAGATGAAGGCCCTTGGTTTTAACATGCTTCGGAAACATGTCAAGATCGAGCCGGACCGATGGTATTATCACTGTGACCGTCTGGGAATGCTTGTCTGGCAGGATATGATCAACGGAGGGGAGTGGGTAAGGGGACGGATCGAAACAAAGATATCGTCTCTGGCCCAGAACGCCGGAAAGGCTCCCCGGGATTCAAATCTGAGGACCTTCCTTCGGGATAATGAGAGCGGCCGGGAGGAATTTGTCCGAGGCGTTGAGCAGACCATACGGCAGCTGTACAATTATCCGTCGATCGTCCTGTGGGTCCTGTTCAACGAGGGCTGGGGACAGTTTGAGGCTGTTAAGATAACGGAACTGATCAGGAAGATCGATCCTTCACGGCTTGTGGATCAGGCAAGCGGCTGGTATGACATGGGAGGAGGGGATGTCTCCAGCATCCATAACTACTTTGTGCCCCTGAAGGTCATTCCTCAGCCTGGCAGATGTGTTGCCGTGACGGAATTCGGAGGTTTCTCCTGGCATACACCGGATCACAGCTGGGCTGCCGGTGAATTCGGATACAGGAAATATCATTCCAGCGAAGAACTGACCGACGCGATCGAGCGGCTCTGGAAGAGGGATGTCCTGTCAAATATAAAGAACGGGCTGAGCGCTTCTGTCTATACAGAGGTATCGGATGTTGAGGACGAAACAAACGGCCTGCTGACATATGACAGAGAGATCGTCAAGGTCAACACCGGGAAGATCGTGCAGATCAACAGGCAGCTTGCTGAGATTTTTGAAACGGAAACCGGAGCAGCGGGGAGGAAAGGCTGAATGTGAGCCGCTCCTACCCGAGCTCATGAAGACGGATGCACAGCTGGAGAAAGAAGACCGTCTCACTGTCATCAAGCGAAATGCCCAGGATCTGTTCAATACGTTCCAGCTGCTGGACCATCGTGTTGCGGTGCATATAGATCTGTTTTGCCGCGGCATTGGTATTCCGCCCGTTGTCTAGATAGGCGGCAAGCGTCTTCAGATATGTTTTCCCTGTTCTTTCGTCATGTTCGACAAGACGCCGGAAGAAATCCGGGTAGTATTCCTCTGCGGGAAGTGTTTTCCGGCAGCGTTTTAACAGGACTTTTGAGAGGTACCTTTCACTCTTGTGAAAGCGTACCTTTTTTTCATCCCTGCAGGCTAATTCCAGAGCTGAAAGGGTGTCCTCATACACATACCGCAGCTTCAGAAGATCATCAAAGCCGATGCTGCAGCAGGCGTACATCCGTTCCTTCTCAAGCAGGGGTTCGAGCAGCGGGAAAAATGTTTCCGATGAGAGATCCTCTGAATTAAAGAGAATAAGGATCTGTCCGAGATGTTCAAAGACCCAGAGGTGCCTGCTGCAGGCAGCGATCCGCTGCAGCAGCTGCTCCGGATGAAGTGTGCCGCCGCCTTCGGGTACCAGAACGCACAGCCGGTAAAACCCGGTCGTTCCGACGAACTCGGAGCTTTTGAGCGCACTTGAAAAATAGAGTTTCAGACCGGGTTTATAGTTCAGAAGATCCCGCAGAAGCTGGACTGAATCCCGATGCACATCCGCTTTTTCCTGTCTCTTTTTCTGCAGAAGATTTGAAACAGCCCCGGCAAGTATGAGCGCGAGGTACTGTTTTTCCAGTGTCGGGTCATTGTCCCAGAGAAAGAAGACAACGGCTCCCGGCAGTACATCATCTTCCAGGCGGACCGGGATCGAAAGCCTGGCGCAGGGGGTGCCGGTACAGTCTTTATCCCGTATCACATTGCAGTTTACTTCCGGCGTCAGAATACTCTTGCGGTGTGCCTCGCTCAAACGTCCCTCCGCAACCGCCTTCAGCCATGCCTTACAGACAACCTTTTCTTCGCTGCTGTGTTCCAGGATCGTTCCCTGCCCGTCCACAATATATAAAGAAGCCCGGAGAAGAGAACAGGACAGATCGATCAGTTCTTTCAGACTGGTGATCTGAGGAAGCCTGCTGAGGAGCAGGCTGCTCTTTTCAGAGAGGTTTTCCATCGTTTTCAAAGCCTCCGAAATTTACTGTATAATACATGATTATAACATAATTAGGCGTGAAACGTGAATGATATCAGTCAATATTAAAAACTACACATATAATGATGCCAAATCACTGCTTCTTTTCGGAACGTTTGTCCGACATGTCAAATATGCATATTTTTTCTTCCAAATTACGACATTTTCACACGTTTTTACAGCAACTGTTTACAGCTATAATAAAAAGACAATGAGATTTCTTTAATACTGTTGACCATACATGCAAACATGTAGATAAGGAGGAGATGAAATTGGCAACTTACGGAATGGTTCTTAATCTGAATCGCTGTTCAGGCTGCTACACCTGTGAAATAGCCTGCAAAATGGTAAACGGCACCCGTACAGGTGTTGATTACACCACCGTGGAGCGCGTTGAGTGGGGTCAGTTTCCCGATGCTCACCGCCGCTACAAAATCAATATCTGTATGCACTGCGAAAACGCTGCCTGTGTAGCTGCATGCCCGACAGAGGCGAGCTATATCACGGAGGAAGGCGTTGTTCTGATCGACTATGACAAGTGCATCGGCTGCGGCGCATGTGTTGGCGCATGCCCGTATGGAGCACGTACACTCGTTTCAGACCAGCCCTTCGCATTTGGCGACGATCCCCTGCCCTGCGAGGAGCAGCAGGCAGAGCTCGGCAATATCGTGGAGAAGTGCACCTTCTGCTACGGCCGTGTCCAGAATGGTGAGGCGCCGATGTGTACGGTTCACTGCCCCGGCCAGTGCCGCGTATTCGGTGATGTGGATGATCCTGAAAGCGAGATCGCGCAGTATATCGAATCGCACAATGCCGTGCATGTAGAGGGAACGCATATCTGGTATGTTGCTCCGGAAGGCTATCCGGAAGACCAGCTGCCCAAGACGCCCATCGACCAGCTCAATGCCAATAAGGCAAGTGAATAAAGGAGGATGAAACGCCATGAAAATGACCAGACGTGAATTTCT
>JAGCAV010000101.1 GCA_017652545.1 Lachnospiraceae bacterium | reverse complement strand
CGGAGACCTGCGGACCAGGACCTATGACAAGCTGGAACGGATGCATCTGGGATTTTTCCATGACAAACAGACAGGCGATCTGATGAGCAGGATCGTGAATGACACCAGAGATTTCGAACTCCTTTACGCCCATCTGATCCCTGAATCGATCACCAATATCGTGACCGTGGCAGGTGTGCTGATCATCCTGCTGACCATTAATCCGGGACTGGCTCTGATTACCTGCGCCCCGATCCCGCTCATTCTGATCTCCGGAATTGTCTTTGCCAAACGGGTGCGGCCCTATATCAGGGTCTCTCAGGCGAAGATGGGTGAACTGAACGGCAAGCTGCAGGACAATCTTTCCGGAATTCATGAGATTCAGTCTTTCGGCCGTGAAGAATATGAGACCGAGCGGGTCAATGAGAAGAACTTTGCCCAGGTAAAGGCCATGCTGAAGGCGCTTAAGGTCAGTGCCATATTTCATCCGACGGTGGAATTCATCTCATCCATCGGCACCATTCTGGTCGTTGGATTCGGCGGGTATCTGGCATATCAGGGCAGCCTCCGGGTGGAAGATATCGTTGCCTTTCTGCTGTATCTCTCCCTCTTTTACCAGCCGATCACCGGCCTGGCGAATCTGGTGGAGAATATGCAGCAGTCCCTTGCAGGCGCGGAACGTGTCGCGGTGATCCTCGACGCGCCGTGCGAGATCCGGGACAGGCCGGATGCCATTGAGCTGGAAACCTGCGAGGGTGAGATCACCTTTGATCATGTCAGCTTCTCGTATGTTGAGGGAATACCGGTCCTTGAAGATGTCTCCTTTACCTGCAGACCGGGGGAGATGGTGGCGCTGGTCGGGCCGACCGGCGTCGGCAAGACGACCATCACACAGCTGATCTCAAGATTTTATGAACCCGATGAGGGGACCATCAGCATTGACCATACGGATATCCGGGACGTGCGTATTGAAAGCCTGAGAAAGAACATCTCCATTGTTCTGCAGGACACATTTCTCTTTAACGGCACCATCGCCGAGAATATCAGCTACGCAAGCCCCGAGTCTTCAATGGATGAAATACGGGAAGCCGCGAAGGCAGCCAACATTGATGACGAGATCATGGCCATGCCTGACGGTTATGATACGCAGATCGGTGAGAGAGGCCTCAGGCTTTCAGGCGGTCAGAAGCAGAGGATCGCCATTGCCAGGGCCATCCTGCGCAAGTCGCTGATCATTGTGCTGGATGAGGCGACAGCTGCCGTTGATGTTGAGACGGAGCAGCAGATCCGCAATGCCATCAGCAAACTGACCGGAAAGAGGACCATCATTGCCATTGCCCACCGTCTCAGTACCATCCGCACCGCTGACCAGATTCTGGTCATCGAGAAGGGAAAGGTGAAGGAGCGCGGTACCCATGAGGAGCTGATCAGGATGGGCGGGAGATACGCACATATGAATGACATACAGAAAGGGGCATGAACGAATAAGCTGCCATTAAAAAACTGCCATTAAAGAAACTGCCATCAAAGAAGCTGCCATCAAAAAGGATCCATCAAAAAAGCTTCCATCAGCCATGAGACTGATGGAAGCTTTTTTTGAAAATCTTACTTCACTGTCACGTTAACGGCTTTCATGACACCGTCCTGTGAGTATACATAGATCTTGCACCTGCCGCGGCCGACACCCTTGATCACGCCCTTCTTTGACACGACAGCGATCTTCGGATCAGAGCTCTCGAACGAGATCGCCCGATGCCTTTTCACGGTTCCCTTCGAGACACCCTTTGCGGTCAGTTTGAATTTGTTCTTGCCCTTCTTCTTCAGACGCAGCGTTACGTTGGACTTGTTGACTTTTATCGACTTGTCGTTTCCGACTTTTCCGCCCGCGGTCGCGATGTGAAGCGTCTTTGAAGTGGCGAGCGCGTTTCCGGAGCCGGTCGCGACGACCAGGTATTTATAATAGGTACCGGATTTCAGTTTCTTCTGCGTGAAACTGGTTCCGGGAACGGCTGCGATCCTCTCGTAGCGCTTTCCTCTGCCGCACTTGTTTCCGTAGATGACATACTGTGTGGCGCCGGGGACACGCTTCCAGGTGATGGTAATGGATTTTTTCTTTGCCGTTTTGAGTTTTGCCTGCAGCAGGCTGTAGGTCGACCAGGACGGATCATTGTCATTGCCCAGAGCCAGGATCTGCTGTTCCATCTGTGCTTCGGATACAATGGCGTTTCCGTATTTATCCGTCATACCGCCGCCTGCGGAGCCGGAGATGTCGCCTAAGTCTTCGCTGCCGGGTGTTCCGGAAGAGCCGGAGCCGGATGTGTTTCCGGGATCACCGGTTCCGGATCCGTTTCCGGGATCACCGTTTCCGGGATCGGGTTCATCCTTCTTTATGATGCTGAATGTGGTCGTTGTCTCTCCCTTCATATTGTTGGTTCCGGTAATCGTAACGGTCGCTGTTCCGGGCTCGATGTTCTCACTGTAGGAGAGTTCATAACCCATTTCCGGTGTGAGTTCCACCTCACCGATGCGGATGGCGACAGGCGGACAGATCTGAGAACCGGTGTAGGTCTGGTCAGGAATATCCGCGATCTCCGAATCCGAAATATATCTCTGGATGACAGAGAAGGGATTGACGTCTTTGAGGGTTCCCTGATAGTTTCCGATGCCGTTGAGGGTGACAGAGACCGGACCTACATTGATGTTGGAAGCCCAGGCAGTGGTATAGTCTTTGTCCAGGGTCAGTTCCATGTCATGATATTTCACAAACAGCGGTGTTGTGATCGGACGTCCCGTGTAGACCTGATCCTTGATTCCTTCGGAAATCTTGGCTTCGGAAATGTCAGCCGGTTCAATCCTGAAGGGAACTTTCAGGGTCCCGTCATAATAACCGGTACCCGTAACAATGACCTGCGCTTCACCGGCATCCACATTCTTTTCCCAGGAGAGCGTATAATCCTTTTCGGGAACCAGGACATAATCCTTGTCTCTTATGACCGGTTCAGGCTTCTTTTCTTTCCCGTCATAGACAGAGGACGGAAGCGCATCTGCCTCGGCTTTGGAGATATCCTTCGGTGTGATGGTAAAGATGACCTTCGTCTCTCCCTTCATATTGTTGACCCCGGTGATCGTGACGGCCGCTGGTCCGGGCTCGATGTTTTCACTGTAGGAGAGTTCATAACCCATTTCCGGTTTGAGTTCCACCTCACCGATGCGGATGGCAACAGGCGGACAGATCTGAGAACCGGTGTAGGTCTGATCAGGAATCGTTCCGATCGACGAATCCGAAATGTCTCTCTGGATGACGGAGAAGGGACTGACGTCTTTGAGGGTTCCCTGATAGTTTCCGATGCCGTTGAGGGTGACATAGACCGGACCCACATTGATGTTGGAAGCCCAGGCAGTGGTATAGTCTTTGCCCAGGGTCAGCTCCATGTCATTAAACGTCACATACAGCGGTGTTATGATCGGAAGTCCCGTATAGACCTGGTCTTTGATTCCTTCGGAAATTTTGGCTTCGGAGATATCTGCCGCCTCGATCATGAAGGGGACTTTCATGGTTCCGCCGTAATTCCCGGTACCCTTTATGATCACCAGCGCTTCGCCGGCATCCACATTCTTTTCCCAGGAGAGCGTATAGTCCGTATCAGGAACCAGGGGTACCATCTGATCTTTGTCCATTATGAACGGTTCGGGTTTTTTGGGCTCTCCGTCATAGACAAACGTTTCGACCGGAGACACTTGAGTCAGAGCGATATCTTTCGGATTGATGCCAAAGGTTATGACACAATCACCCTGGAAGTTTCCCTTGCCGGTCACCACGATTGTGCCCTCGCCGACATTGACATTCGGTCCGTATGCAACCGTGTAGTCCACATCCTGTCTCAGCAGGGCACCATTAAATTTACACTGGACTTCAGGGGTGATCATCCAGCCGGTGTATGTCTGCTCTTCAATCTCAGAGAACGAAACATTGCTCATCTCTGCCGGCACGATGGTGAACCTTTCTTCACGCGTTCCGTACCAGTCTCCCATGCCTGCAATGCGGATCAGCGCGTCACCTGCATTCACGTTGTTCTCATAGGATACCTTGTATTCCTCCGGAGGGATGACCGACAGGAGGGCTGAATCGGCGTAGAGCCTGATCTCAGGCCTGATTTCCTTTCCGGTGTAGAACTCCGGGTTGACAGGAAGCATGTCCGCGGTTCCGATAAACCGGAGAGTGCGGCTTCCGGTATAGTTTTTGATGAACTCGACTTTAAACTTTTCTATGAGCGTGTCATGGCCTGCCGGGCTCACCTGAATATCATCGGAGATCCGGTATGAATCTTCTGGAACGGGACTGCCATCCGATTTCCAGACGACACGAAGATGGGATCGCATGAACTCATCTAACGTGGTCTGGCTGCCGTTCATGATCCACTCGTCGAGAGAAATGTCGACCAGTTCTGTCACATCCTGAGGCAGAATGTCGAACAATGTCGAGACCGTGCCGTGATAATACCCGGTTCCGTCGACATAAACGGTGCCCGCTTCGATGCCGGCATCTGTATTTGGCCCGTATCTGTACGTGAAATCAACATTTTCCTCAAGAAGTTTTCCGTTCAGCTTTACAGCAGGCTTTGGCGTATGCGGCATGCCGCTGTATGTGACGGGTTCGATAGCCTCAATACTGGCTCTTTCCAGGGATTCCTCCACACGAAGAGTGATGCTCATCTTCGGCGGATCAGCGCTTTCACAGAGTTTCGGTGTAAAGCTGATGAGGGCTTCACCGGCGCCTTCTGTTACCACGACACCCGGCGCATCGATCCGGGCAACATCCGGATCTGAACTTGACCATATGAAAGATTCGGGAATGAAAGCGGCAGTCCTTTCTGTCAGGTGGGGATTGACCCGTCCGACTACAATATCGTGAGTGCTGCCTGCTTCCAGTGCCGTGATGACAAAGGAAGAGTGGTCCGTTATTCTGGCGGTCAGCGGCTGGGAACCTTCCTGGATCCGGACTGCGCGGGTGGTAATAAGATCACCCTGGTCCGGCTGGCTTTCGGCTTCGGATTTTGAGAGGGTGATGACCCAGTAATTATATGTACTGCTGCTGAACGGCGATGCTTCAGTCTGGAAGCAGGCGATTCCGATACTCCTGATCTCGGGATCCAGCAGTTTCCGGAACAGGTCCTGCTGCCTTTGCAGCAATATGAACAATTCACTAGAAGTCCTGTAATCCCTTCCGATGATCTCATCGGTAATCTTCCCGTTGATCGTGGTGTTTTCAGTACCGTCAGGCCGGGTATGAGAATAATCCACCGAACACTCAGCGGCTCTTTGCATGGCGTCCATTGTCAGGTCTTTGTCCAGTTCCAATGGCTCGCTGACCTTGCTTGCCGTACCGTCCTGAGCGGTCCGTGAACGATTGATCATTCCAAGCAGCTCGCGGCCGACGCTGAAACGGCAGGTACCTCTTACGCTGAGGGTGTAAATGTCTCCTGTTGCGGCAAAGGCCCTGCCGGAAAACAGGAATATGAAAATCAAAAAGGGAAGTAACAGAAAATGCTTTGATGCCGGACATGCTGTGCGCTTCATATCTTTCATAGCAAACCTCCTGATCATATGCCGGTCGCAGGGATTCTAATAATGACAGTATACCATATGTGTCCGCGAAGATGTCAGTTTTTTTCAGATAAAACAGGAAAAATGTCAGGCGTCTTCCGGGTCACGCCTCTCTTTGGTTCATTTCTTTTCCTCCCAAAGGGGGACGGCGTAGTATCCGTACTGCCGGGTGATATCACCCGTCCAGTCTGCCGGCATCAGTGTGATGCGATAGAAGGGCTCCTTCCATCTGAGGTTCATGCCGGAGAGGATCCTGAAGACAGGATGTGTTTCCGTGTCAGGCACCTCATTCGCCATCCGCCGAAGCGTGTCCCTGAATTTGTAATAGAAGATCTTTCTCGAGGGGATGACCTGTACGACATCGTTGATCGGAAGTCCCAGCTTCCGGTGGTTTTCCTGACTGATGAGGAAACCCCAGGTGACGGCTCCTGCCGTATCCACCCGCATGGCAGGCTTCACGATCGGGATATAGCTCATCCAGTCCTTTAAAAGCTCAGATATCCTTGGGTCTTCCAGAAAATCATTCTGGACGGTATGCGGAAGAAAATACATGGGCTTTCCCCAGCGGATCACCCAGTCGGCATCCCGGTCAGATAAAGACGCTTTCCATTCCAGAAACGCTTCGTAGTCATGCGCAAGAGCCTCGTCCAGGGAGGCTTCCTGGCGCAGGTTTTCCATGTTGATGCAAAGGCGCCTGTCCATTGCTTCGTTGTCATTCTGTTTTTTTGCCAGAATGTCCGTGATCTCGCGCAGGGTCATGCCGTAATTGCGCAGCCGGATGCTCTCGATCAGGAGTATGGTCGTCTTATATGAGTAATACCTGTAGCCTTTTTCTGTCCGGCCGGGCTTGAGCAGTCCCAGCTCCTCGTAGTGTTTGAGCAAGTCGGGGGTAACCCCCAGATATTTTGCGTATTCTCCGATGCGGTATTGTTTCATCTGGTCGGTCCTCTGGCATTTGGATGTTAGCAGGCGGCGGGTTTCGGCAGATCAGACCCTGAAAAACGGCTCCTCTCTGCGGAAACAGCGTTCTGTCCGGGTACTGACTGTTCATTCTGATTATAAGAAAACCGGTCCGCAAAGTAAAGCTGTGAGATTGACATGGGGGTTAGCCTCTGGGGTACCATAAAATGATTCCTGAGAGATACGAAACAAAGAAAGGAGACAGTTTCATGAAGAGCATTTCAAGAAGAGATTTCCTGAAGGGAGCACTGGCCTCCGGTGTGACCCTGGCAGCAGCCGGTGTGATCGGTACGCCGGTGCTTGCGGAGGAAAAGAGCAAGTACACCCCGGGAACCTATTCGGCAAAGGCGAAGGGCATTGCCAGCGATGTGGAAGTGACCATGACCTTTGACGAGAGCAGCATCACGGATGTGGTGATCGATGTATCCGGGGAGACACCGGATATCGGCGGTGCCATCGGAGAGGATCTCGCGAAGGCGATCCTGGATGCTCAGTCGGCAGACATTGACGGCATTTCAGGCGCGACGGTGACCAGCGATGCCATCCGCCTGGCTGCGGCTGACTGCATCTCCCAGGCATCCGGCGCCGAAGTGGTCCTGACCGAAAAGGAAGAGGGCAGTGCTGACTGGCTTGGGGAGGCACCAAAGATTGATGAAGCGGATATCACCGAGGAGCTGGAGACGGAAGTCCTGGTAGTTGGCTGCGGTACCGGCGGATGGATCACAGCCATGACAGCAGCCGAGGAAGGCGCGAAGGTCCTTGTAGTGGAAAAGGGTGAGGCACCGACAGGCATCCGTGAGGACATCGGCGCCATTGACTCGAAGATCCAGCTTGCCGAGATCGAGAAGGATCCCGGACTGGCCATCGACAAGATGGAGGCACTGCAGGAGCTGGTCCGCTATTCCAGCGGCTATATTGACAGTGATCTGGCCAAGGTATGGATCAACGAATCCGCCGAGATGGTTGACTGGCTGACAGACCTGATGGAATCGACAGGCAACTGGTATATGAGCCTGGAAGGCGGAATCGGCAACCGTGAGGACCCGGGCCGCGATAAGGCTTTTGCCACAGGCCACAGCCCCCACAAGACAGAGGATGCGCCTGAGGACCTGACAACCTCGGTGACTTTCCAGGAGCACTGCGACGAGCTCGGCGTGGAGTGGAAGCTGCAGACCGCCATGGTAAAGCTGGATCAGGATGATACGGGAAAGGTCACCGGCATCATCGCCCAGGATCTGACAGATGAGCACTACGTCCGCATCAATGCGTCAAAGGGCGTGATCCTGTGTACCGGCGGCTATGCCACCAACACCGACATGATGCTGGCCCTGCAGCCCATGACCATGAAGATGAAGGTCAACGTGCCCATCGGTTCCAAGGGCGACGGCTCCGGCATCAAGGCCATTCTCTGGGCCGGCGGCGAGATGGATCCCTGCCATGCCTCCATGATGTTCAACCGCGCCTGCTGCCTGCCCACGGAGACCGCAGGATACAAGACCAACGGCAAATGGTTCTGGTTCGGCGAGCAGCCCTTCCTGAAAGTCAACCTGGAAGGCGAGCGCTTCTGCAACGAGTCAGGCCCTTATGAGTTCATGCTGCACTCCATGTACATGCAGCCCAATCACACCTACTGTGATATCTTCGATGCCAACAGCAAGGAATACTGCGAACAGTTCGACGAGGTCGGCTGCTGCCGCCTGTTCCCGTTCGACAACGGCGCGCTTTCCAATATGGGATTTGACTACACCTGGGGAGGCATGATGGAGGGTGAGAATTCCCACCTGGAGATGGGCTATCTGCAGAAGGCTGATACCCTGGAAGAACTTGCAGAGAAGCTGAACATTCCTGCAGAGAATTTTGTCAAAACCGTGGAACGCTACAACGAACTGTGCGCGAAGGGTGTCGACGAGGACTACGGCAAAGAGAAGCACCGCATGACACCGGTGGATACGGCTCCGTTCTACGGAATCCGTACCTGCGCATGGCACCTGACCACGCTGGACGGCTGCCGGATCAACACCGACATGCAGGTGATCCGCGAGGACGGCACTGCGATCGAAGGCCTCTACGCGACCGGCGATGTCACAGGCGGTATGTTCGCCAACAACTATCCGAACCTGTTCACGGGCCTTGCCTGCGGCCGTACCATGACCTTTGGCAGGAGAGCCGCGAAGATCGTTGCCGCGAAGTAAATGATCATGCAAACAGGAACGGGGCTGCAGTGCTGATCAGTCAGTGCTGCAGCTTCGTTGCTTTACATTAAAGAAAGGGGAGGATATGAGCCGTGGTATTTGTTGAGGTCTGTGTGGGTTCATCGTGTTTCCTGAAAGGTTCTGAAGAAGTGATCAGCCGTATGCAGAAAGCGATCGAGGCGCGTTCGCTGGAGGACGAAGTGATCCTGACCGGAAGCTTCTGTACGGGAGCCTGCAACCGCGTCGGTGTGACCGTTAAGGTGAATGACGAGATTTTTTCCGGTATCACACCGGAAACATTTGATGCTTTTTTTGAAGATACGATCGTAAAGAAGATACAGGAATAGGGAGGAGCCATACGTGTCTGACTGTCTGAGACTGAAAAAATCCAACTGCAAAAACTGTTATAAATGCATCCGGCACTGTCCCGTCAAGTCGATCCGGTTCTCCGCCGGCCAGGCGAATATCATCGGCAATGAATGCATCCTCTGCGGCCGCTGCTTCGTTGTGTGTCCGCAGAATGCAAAGGAGATCGTGGATGAGACGGAGAAGGTACAGGTCATGATGCAGGGAGATGATCCTGTGATCGCCAGCCTGGCACCTTCCTTTGTCGCCAACTTTGAAGGCGTCGGCATCGAGAGCATGCGGGAAGCGCTTATGAAGCTCGGCTTTGCGGATGTGCAGGAGACCGCGCTCGGCGCCACGCAGGTAAAGCGGGAATATGACAGAATTCTGGCTGAGGAGAAGCCGGATGTGCTGATCTCATCCTGCTGTCACTCCATCAACCTGCTGGTCCGCAAGTATTTTCCGTCGCTGCTGCCGTATCTGGCAAATGTCCTGACCCCGATGAAAGCGCACTGCGCAGAGATCAAGCGCAGACAGCCGAATGCCAGGACGGTCTTCATCGGTCCGTGCGTGGCGAAAAAAGATGAGGCCGCAAACAGCGGTGATGTTGTTGACGCTGTCCTGACATTTGAGGAGCTGACAGCCTGGCTGAAAAAAGAACGGATCGAACTGAGGAAAGAGATCATCCCGGAGGAGAAGAGCAGGACCCGCCTCTTTCCTACGACCGGAGGTATCCTCAAATCCATGCAGCAGGACGCGCCCGGTTATCAGTATCTGGCGCTGGACGGCGTGGAAAACTGCATCGCTGCCCTTCAGGATATTGAAAAGGGCCGGCTCGGGAACTGTTTTATTGAGATGTCGGCATGCACAGGCGGCTGTATCGGCGGCCCTGTGATGGAGAAATATCATCGCACGCCTGTCAGGGATTATATCTCCGTTTCCTCCTACGCGGGCAGTGAAGATTTTGATATCTCCCAGCCGGAAACAGGAAAAATGAAAGACGTTTATCTGCCGTTCCGGCTTGAAGCCGTGAAGCCGGCGGAGCACGAGATCGTACAGATCATGCATGAGATGGGCAAGTATAAGCCCGAAGATGAGCTGAACTGCGGCTCGTGCGGCTATAACACATGCAGGGAGAAGGCGATTGCCATCTTCCACGGAAAGGCGGAGATCTCCATGTGCCTGCCGTTCCTGAAGGAAAAGGCGGAAGGCTTCTCAAATGTGATCGTTAATCACAGCCCCAACGCGCTGATCGTTCTCAATGCTTCACTGGAAGTCCAGCAGATCAACAAGGCTGCCATGAATCTGCTGAATATCCGGTCCCAGTCGGATATTCTCGGAGATCATATTGTGCGTGTCATGGATCCGAAGCCGTTTATGCGCGTTACCCAGACCGGACGGGCTGTGACAAATCAGCGCATCTATCTGACTGAGTACGGCCGCTGTGTCGAGCAGACGATCGTACCGGCTGAGGACGGCAGGATGCTTGTGTGCATCATGCGTGATGTGACGAAGGAGGAGGACGAGAAAAAACGCAAGGAAGAGATCAGCATGGAAACCATGGAAGTGGCGGATCAGGTGATCGACAAACAGATGCGGATCGTGCAGGAGATCGCTTCTCTGCTTGGAGAAACGGCAGCGGAGACAAAGATCGCGTTATCGAAATTGAAGGAGTCCATACAGAATGAATGATCTATGCGCAGATATCGGTTACAAGAGCATTAACCATTACGGAGAACAGCTTTGCGGTGATCATGTGGAGATAGCCGAACATGATGACAGATCGACGGTGATCGTTCTGGCGGACGGCCTGGGGAGCGGCGTCAAGGCGAGTATCCTTTCAACGCTGACATCCAGGATCCTTTCAACCATGATCGCAGCGGGACTTCCGATCGAAGAGTGTGTTTCGACCATGGCCGCTACGCTTCCGGTCTGCTCGGTACGGGGTGTGGCCTATTCAACGTTTTCGGTCATTCACCTCCTGAACAATCAGATGGCAGAGCTGATCCAGTATGATAATCCGCTGATTATCATGATCCGTGACGGAGCGGAGTATGAATATCCGAAAACGGAGATCAATATAGACGGAAAGAAGATATATGTTTCGAATATCCGG
>JAGCAV010000100.1 GCA_017652545.1 Lachnospiraceae bacterium | reverse complement strand
GCTTCAGGGCCAGGCTGCCCTTTGCGGATCGTCTGGGCTGGGTGGGAACCGTGTTCTTCTCATACGGGTTCCTGGCCTATCTGGCGATCGCCATCACATTGATCGCATCCTTTGTGCTCAAGCGGACCAGGACCGGCCTGCATCTGCGCGCTGTCGGCGAAAATCCCGCCACAGCTGACGCAGCCGGCCTCAACATTACAAAGTATAAATACGTCACCACCTGTATCGGCTGCATGATCGCCGGTCTGGGCGGACTGTACTATGTCATGGACTATGCGAACGGTGTGTGGTCCAACGATGCGTTCGGAGACCGCGGCTGGCTTGCCATCGCGCTGGTTATCTTCACGATCTGGCGTCCTGCGGTAGGCATCCTGGCATCCATGCTGTTCGGCGGCCTGTATATCCTGTATCTGTATATTCCCACCGGCATGAACCTGTCCGTAAAGGAACTGTACAAGATGCTGCCGTACATCGTAACGATCGTTGTGCTGGTGATCTCCAGCATGCGCAATAAAAAGGAAAACCAGCCGCCGGCCGGGCTGGGGCTGCCGTACTTCCGCGAAGACCGATGAGCAGCCGTCATTCAGTCGGAGGAGCCCGGGAATTCCCTGGCTCTTTTTTTATCGTATAGGAAATTGCTCCGAATTTACTATACGATAAACGCTCCGTAAGCCCTGTTCCGCCCAGCCGTCCGCTCATCAAAATTTAGTAGTTTATTCCTTGCAAATGGTGTATACTACACTTGAATCCCTGTGAAAAAATAAATGAGGGGAAAGGAGAAGGAAGGCAATGAAGAAAACAGGTGCAGATACTTCTGCAAAAGGACAGCCAAAAGCAAAGAAAAGTACAGCAAAGCCGGCCGTGATCCCGCGTGGAATGACAAGGTCCGATGACGGGGGAGAACCTTTCAGCGTATTTGTCAGTGATCTGGACCAGTATCTGTTTGGCCAGGGCGTGCATTATGATATATACAAGAAACTCGGGGCGCATGAAGCGGAGATGGACGGCAGGGACGGGGTTTATTTTGCTGTCTGGGCACCGAACGCAGCGGCTGTTTATGTGATCGGCAGCTTCAATGCGTGGGACGAGCAGTCACATCCCATGGAACGCCATGAACCGCTGGGAATCTATGACCTGTTTGTTCCGGAAGCGAATAAGGGAGACCTGTACAAGTTTCTGATCGTGACAGCGGATGGACGCAGGCTCTACAAGGCAGATCCTTTTGCGAACCAGGCGGAGAAACGCCCGGGGACAGCTTCTGTCGTGACGGATATCGAGCATCTGCGCTGGTCTGACAGTGCCTGGATGAAAAAACGGAACGCCTGGAAGGCGGATGAATCACCCATTTCGATCTATGAGGTCCATCCGGGCAGCTGGATGAAGCATCCTCACGGACCGGAGGAGGACGGTTTTTACACATACAGGCAGTTTGCCGACAGATGTGTGGATTATGTAAAAGAGATGGGATATACCCATGTAGAACTGATGGGTATCGCCGAGCACCCGTTTGACGGTTCCTGGGGCTATCAGATGACAGGATATTATGCGCCTACCTCCCGTTACGGAACGCCGGAAGACTTCACATATATGGTGAACCTGGTCCACAAGAACGGGATCGGCGTCATTCTGGACTGGGTACCGGCCCATTTCCCGAAAGATGCACATGGCCTGGCAGAGTTTGACGGGACCTGTGTTTTTGAGTATGCGGATTCCCGGAAGGGAGAGCATCCGGACTGGGGGACCAAGGTCTTTGACTTTGCGAAAAATGAGGTCAAGAACTTCCTGATCGGCAACGCCCTTTTCTGGATCGAGCACTTCCATGTGGACGGGCTGCGGGTGGATGCTGTTGCGTCCATGCTGTATCTGGACTATGGCCGCAAGGACGGCGAGTGGTGCCCGAATATCTATGGCGGGAACAAGAACCTGGAAGCGATCGAATTCTTCAAACACCTGAACAGTGTTGTCAGAGGCCGTCATCCCGGCGTCATGATGATCGCTGAGGAATCCACTGCCTGGCCGAAGGTCACGGAGCGGCCGGAGGAAGACGGCCTGGGATTCTCCCACAAATGGAATATGGGCTGGATGCATGACTTCCTGGATTACATGAAGCTGGATCCGTATTTCCGCAAATTCAACCATAACAAGATGACCTTTGCCATGACCTACGCGTATTCGGAGAAGTACATCCTTGTGCTCAGCCATGACGAAGTGGTCCATCTGAAATGCTCCATGATCAACAAGATGCCGGGGCTTTATGACGATAAGTTTGCCAACCTGAAAGCAGGATATTCCTTCATGATCGGACATCCCGGCAAGAAGCTGCTGTTCATGGGACAGGATTTCGCGCAGTTCCAGGAGTGGAGCGAGGAGAGAGAACTTGACTGGTATCTGCTGGCAGAGGATAAGAACCGGCAGATCAAGGACTATGTGGCGGCTTTGCTGCACCTGTACCGGGATTCAAAGGCACTGTATGAGCTGGACAGCAATCCTGACGGATTTGAGTGGATCAATCCCGATGACGGCGACAGGAGTATTTTCAGTTTTGTGAGACATTCAAAGGACAACAGGAATAATCTTCTGTTCGTGATCAACTTTACACCCATGGCCAGAGAAGACTACCGTGTCGGCGTTCCTGAGAAGAAGACATATAAACTGGTCCTCAACAGCGATGAGGAAAGGTTCGGCGGATATGGCACGGTGCAGCCGCAGACATATGAAGCCCAGGCATCCGAGTGCGACGGCAGGCCCTACAGCTTCGCATACAATCTGCCGCCTTACGGTGTAGCGGTGTTTTCTTTCTGAATTAGCCCGGTCAAAAGCTTTACAGGCCCGGAGGCTTTGCAATGAATGCTTCTAAGAAAAAACTCGGGGCGGGATATGCCGGCGTCTTGAATGCTCACTGGCAATGGAGCGTGGCGCTGGCTTTTTCGCTTATTATTCTGGATGTGATCCTGTTTTCCCAGAACCGTCGGTGCGGTGTGATCGCCCTGATCTTTTCTGTGATCTACTGGGCAGCGATTCTGCTGATCTCTTTGCATTACAGACCGAAGATTCTGAAGGACATGGTCAAATTTGCGGCGTCCTGCAACGAACTTCAGATCAGGGTCATGAAGGAGTTCGACCTGCCGACAGCGCTGCTGGAACCGGACGGCCGGATCCTCTGGATGAATGACCAGATGAGCGCGCTAACCCAGAAGGCGCTGGATTATCAGAATCATATCAGTACGCTGTTTCCGGAGATCAACAGCGGATCCCTGCCGACAGAAAAACTGGAGCAGGATATCCATGCAACATTTGAGGACAGGGAGTTCCGGGCTCATGTACAGCGCGTTTCCCTGGAGGATGTGATCGATTCGTCCGACATCATCGAGCGCACTTCCGATACGAATTACCTGTACGTTCTGAACCTGTTTGACGAGACCCAGCTGCGCGCCTGTCAGAAGGAATTAAGAGAGAGCAGGCCTGTTGTCGGACTTGTCTACGTGGACAATTATGACGAGGTCCTGGAGCGGATCGACGAGGTGCACCAGTCACTGCTGTCTGTTCTGGTCGAACGGCGCATCGGCAAGTATTTTGCAAGCGCGGACGGGCTTGTCAAGAAGCTTGAGAAAGACAAGTATCTGATCATGCTCACCAATCAGGGCCTGGACAGACTGCGGGAAGAACGGTTTTCCATTCTCGACAGCGTCAAGACGATCAATATCGGGAATGACATCAGCATGACGGTGAGCGGCGGCTTCGGTTATTCGGCTTCCACGTATCCGGGGAATTTTGAGTTCGCAAGAAGCGCGATCGAGATGGCGCTCGGACGCGGCGGAGACCAGTTCGTGCTCAAGGCAGGTGATGAGCTTTCATTCTACGGCGGGAAGAGCCAGGGAAATGAGAAGAGTACCCGCGTGAAGGCAAGGGTCAAGGCACAGGCGCTGCGGGATCTGATGCTGGCACAGGACAAGGTTGTGACGATGGGGCATTCCGGAACAGATATGGATGCCTTCGGAGCGACTGTCGGTGTCTGGCGGGCAGCCGTGACAGTCGGAAAACCTGCTCATATCATACTGGAGGACGCGAACTCCAACATTATGGAATGGGTCGCCAGATTTAAAGAGAGCAGGGATTACCCGGACGACATGTTCATTACCCATGAACAGGCCAGGGGACTGGTCGACCACAACACGGCAGTGGTGGTGGTCGATACCAACCGGGCCGGTATGGTGGAATACAGGCCGGTCCTGTCACAGACAGACTGTATTGTTGTCCTTGACCATCACAGGCAGGCGGCGGATACGATCGCCGGCGCTTCGCTTTCCTACATTGAGCCGACCGCCTCTTCAGCCTGCGAAATGATCGCGGAGATCCTGCAGTACTATGAAGAGGACGTCAGGCTGAAAAACCTGGAAGCGGACTGCATCTATGCCGGCATTGTGATCGATACCCAGAGCTTTGTGACAAAAACAGGCGTGCGGACATTTGAAGCGGCAGCCTACTTAAGGAAGAGCGGCGCGGATGTCACCAGGGTGAGGAAGGCGCTCAGAGATACCCAGGACAGTTACATGGCCAGGATGGACGCGGTCTCACACGCCCAGACGTTCATGGGCTGCTTTGCCATTACGGTCTGCAACGGGCAGGGCCTGACGGATCCGGGCGTGGCGGGTGCTCAGGCGGCAAACGACCTGCTGAATATCGTAGGAGTCAAGGCCTCCTTTGTACTGACACAGGTGGAG
>JAGCAV010000099.1 GCA_017652545.1 Lachnospiraceae bacterium | reverse complement strand
TATCTTCTGAGGTGTCAGAGGCAGCCCTGTAATCCTTTTGGCTCCTGTCGGTTGGGGGACCGCAGAGAAGCCGAAAGGATCACAGGTCTGATGTATGATAATATATGTCAGCTATAACACATACCTCTCATTTGATTCGATCACGATCCGGATTCCGTCTTTACCATCATAGTTCATCCCCGGTCTGATCGTGTTGTGGCTCTCCACAATACAGTTTTCCATATGCACGTTATCGCCTATATAGACTCCGGCGAGTATGATCGAATTTCTGATCACACAGTTCTCTCCGACAAACACATCCTTGAAAAGGAGAGAGTTTTCAACCTTGCCGTTTATGATACATCCGGAAGAGACAAGCGAATTTCTGACATCGCAGCCCGGATTATACTTGGCGGGGGGAAGATCGTCAGCTTTGGAGTACACATCCGGATATTCCCTGAAAAACCATGACCGGACTTCAGGCTTGAGAAAGTCCATATTGGTCTTATAGTAGGATTCCACACTGGCGATATTGCTCCAGTATGAATCCATTTTATATCCGTAGATCTGCCTGACATCCTTGTAACGGATCAGGATATCCTTGACAAAGTCGAACCTGCCTTCGGAGCCTGCCCGCTCGATCAGTTCGATCAGCTGTCTCCTTCTGATCACATAGATGCCGCAGGAGATAATGTCTGAGCTGGCAGCCATCGGCTTTTCTTCAAACATCACGATCCTTCCGTCTTCATCCATGCGGATGATGCCAAACCTGGTGGCGTCATCACCCTCCGGAAGATTCCTGCACACAACTGTGATGTCTGCCTTCTTCGCGATGTGGTATTCCAGCACCCTGTTGAAATCCAGTTTATAGACGCCGTCGCCGGCGGCAATCACGACATAGGGCTCATGGCAGCGTTTCAGCCAGTCAAGGTTCTGATGAAGGGCGTCTGCCGTACCCCGGTACCAGAAAGAGTTGTCCGGTGTCTGCATCGGCGGAAACACAAAAAGCCCTCCCTGCTTGCGTCCGAAATCCCACCATTTCGATGAGCTCAGATGCTCGTTCAGGGAACGCGAATTATACTGGGTCAGCACTGCAACCTTCTGAATCCTGGAGTTGGACATGCTGCTCAATGAAAAATCAATGCTTCTGTAGCTGCCTGCTATAGGCATGGCCGCGATCGCCCGTTTGTCAGAAAGCTCCCGCATACGGTAGCTGTTGCCGCCCGCCAAGATGATACCGACTGCTCTCATTCGATCACACCTGCACCCTGCCGCTTATACCGCCAAGAAGGGTGTTTCCTTTCCCTGCTTCATGTCTGTGGGAACGGTTCTTCCTTGTTGAGTATCTCACCGCTCCGGAGAATGCCTTCCGGATAGTCTTCCGGTGCTGTCTTTCCGGTGACAGCCGTATTTCTTCCGATCCGGACACCTGCCGGGATCACGGAATCCTCTCCGATCACAGCCAGTCCATAGGTATAGACGTCCGGTTTAATCCTGTTGGGGATATACTCCCCGGTGCCAATCACCGCGTTGTCCCCGATCTTCACATTCTCGGCAATGATCGCCTTGTCCAGAAGCACCCCTTTTCCGATCACGCAGCCGTCCATGACGATCGAATCCCGCACAACAGCACCCTCTTCGATCCGGACGTCATCTCCGATGATGGAATTTTCCACATTTCCGAAAACTTCTGTTCCGTCACCGATCAGCGCTCTGGTTATGTAGGAATTCCCCGAAATGTACTGGGGCGGAATCACATCATTTTTGGTGTAGACCTTCCAGAATTCTTCATACAGGTTGAAATCCGGTATGATGTCGATCAGTTCCATATTGGCTTCCCAGTAGGCGCCCAGCGTACCGACATCTTTCCAGTATCCGTTAAATTCATAGGAAACGATTGTCCGGCCTTTGTCAAAGCAGTATGGGATGATATGTTTTCCGAAATCACAGGCCGGCTGTTCCGCCAGCGTAAGCAGCGCTTCCTTCAGAACATCCCAGCTGAATATGTAGATTCCCATGGAGGCCAGGTTGCTTCTCGGCTGAGCGGGCTTTTCCTGAAATTCTTTCACGCGCCCGTTCTCATCCGACACAATGATGCCGAATCTCCCGGCTTCCTCCTGGGGCACCGGCATGACAGCAATGGTCAGATCGGCCTTTTTCGCCTTATGATAGTCCAGCATGGTCTCATAATCCATTTTATAGATATGATCACCGGATAAGATCAGAACATAGTCCGGATGAAAGCTTTCCATATAGGACAGGTTCTGGTAAACGGCATTCGCCGTACCGGTATACCATTCGCTTTTGCCGGCCTTTTCATAAGGGGGAAGCAGTGTAACACCGCCGATGTTCTTGTCAAGGTCCCAGGGAATCCCGATCCCGATGTGCGTGTTCAGCCGCAGGGGCTGGTACTGTGTCAGGACACCTACGGTGTCGATCCCGGAATTGATGCAGTTGCTGAGCGGGAAGTCGATGATCCTGAACTTACCTCCAAAAGACACGGCAGGCTTGGCCACTCTTTCTGTAAGCACCCCCAGCCGGCTGCCCTGACCGCCTGCCAGGAGCATGGCGATCATATCTTTCTTTACCATGGCTGCCACTCCTTATCACACAATTCTGTCGCCTTTTGATTATAGCATAGCCCTTTGACTTTGTGAATGCTTTTTACACGCAGGCCAGGTCTTTATCCGTCTGACAGAGCCGCCCCGGTGATCCCCATCGGCCAGGTGATATTTTCAGAAGGTTCATACCCTTTCAGGGCATCCGTGTAGAAGTCAAAATAGACATTGGAATAAACAGGAATCATCGGCAGAATGGTGGTGAAAGCTTCCTGGAAAGCCACCCATTTTCCGTAGTAGGACTCCAGATCGCCCGGCCTGGTCCTGCGCATGTCCACAGCCAGTTTTTCCAGCTCATCCGCCGGAATATGCGTATTCTTCCAGCACATCTGTCCGTTCTCTTCCGTGAAGTCTTCTGCCGGATCAAATACCATATCAAAGTTCGTTGCCAGGTACATCATGTCACAGGTCCGTTCTTCCCTTCCGTAATACCGGGCAAGAAGGCTTCCCATGTCTTCACCCTGAAGAATGATCTCCATGCCTGCCTGAGCGGCATGATCAGCCAGATGCTCCCCCAGCAGTTCACCGATCCGGCTTCCTTCCGGATACAGCAGCGTCATGGATAATCTCACAAGGCCTGCATCCGTTTTTTTGTACCTGACCGGATCAGCGGCGGCATCAAACGCGTCTCCCGCCTCGTTCAGCGTCCATCCGTCCGCTTCCAGAAGCTTTGCCGCGGCGCTGATGTTCTCTTCCATGTCCTCGTCTGCGCCGTATGTCCTGATGCCTTCCAGGCTCTGCCCGTACTCCTCCGGATCTGCCTGATACATCCACTGTCCAAGTCCGCTGTAGCAGTTCATGGCCACGCCGAGCGTTCCCTCGTAGCCTTTTGTCACTTCCTCCCTGTCCAGGCAGTACGCAACAGCCTGCCTGACCGGATTGGATCCCCCTGCAGCTGTCTCACCGCAGAAAGAGATAAAGCTCATTCCGGACCTGGGATAAGAGCTCATGGCAAATCCGCCGTCCTTGCCGTTGACCAGCGCGATGCCCTGCTGTACGGATCCTGCCGCAGATACCCTGTTCAACAGCCCGATCCTTCCGCTTTGAAGCTCATCCATCATGGTCTCATTATCTGCAAGGACATACCTGATCTTCTCAATGGACGGCCTGTTGCCTTTTGAATCGCCCTTGTACATGGGATTGATCTCAAAGGAAGCTTCTGATCCGTCAAAAGAAGTCAGCACATACGGACCGCTGACGACGGACGGATGGGAAAGATAGCCGATCTGGCCATCCAGGATCGTTTTCTGAAGCAGCTGCGCGCTGAACGGTTCCGCCGCTCCTTCGCTGCTGATATAGGCGCCTTCTCCGTCGTCCTTCACTGTGCATCCGGGAGCGATCACAGAGATGGGAGCCGGTGAGAAATTCAACAGCCCCAGCTCATAAAAGTATGGCAGATAATCCGCGCGGATGGTCACAGCCAGTTCTCTTTCCCCGAGGATCCTGACACCCTCAAAGGCTTTCTTCTCCCCGCTGAGGTAGGCATCGTATCCGAGGATGAAGGAGGACTTCCCGATCCTGCCCCCGATCTGTTCCACCTCGGGAGAAGCCGTCAGCAGGATGGCAAACGCGTAATCCGCCGCGCCGATCTGCGTGCCGTCGCTGTACTTCATATCCGAGTACAGGGAAATCGTAAAGGTCCGGTTGCCGGAGGAATCTTCCGTGGCAACGACACCGCTGATCACGGAGGGATCCGCCTCAAAAATGCCGTCCGCGGCGTTCCAGCGGATCAGGTCATAGCCGTGCAGCAGCGTCCTGACATCCAGATCCGCTGCGCCGTTCCCCCACATGTCCGTAAAGAAGGCGCCGGTGAGCGCTGTTGTGCTGCCCACCGTGAGCTGTTCATAATCCTTTTTCTGTCCGGTCTCTTCGCCGGATGCTTCCGATGTTTCCGCGGCAACCCCGACTTCCGGGATGTCCGCAGCAAATGCAAAGGAGCCCAGGAGCGCTGCGCCGAGAGCGGCTGTCAATGCGGTTCTGATTAAACATCTGATCTTCATCGTTTCTCCCCCTTACACTGATCATTCAAAGCAGTCACCCGCATTCAGGATCAGAGCCCCGAGTCCCAGCGGTGTCTTGTAATCATCAATAATGACCGGAGCGGGCTCTGCCTGCTGCGTGCTTTCCTGCGGAGCCTGTGTCCCTTCCGGGCTCTGCGGAGCCGGTGCCGGTATGGCTGTGTAGTAAACGGTCACTTCAATATCCCTGCCTTCGACCTTGCCGCTGACATTCGTCATGGAGGCTGAATAGCCTGCCAGTTCCGGGGATGCCACCTGATAGCTGCTGTCCGCTTTCAGGGTCGTTTCATAGGCGCCGGCTGCCTCCTGGCCGTTCTCATACAGATAACGGACCCGGACTGTATACTCATTGGCTTTATAGTAAACATTCACCCTGGTATCAGCCGTGATCGTCCCCTTCACCCGCTTTTCAGTCGGTGTATATCCGGTCATGGAAGGAGATTTGACATTGTATGCTTCACCGGTCTCATAGATACCCACAAAATCGGGGAAGGCCCTTTTGTTCTTACCCTTTGCATTCTTGACGTAATATCTGATCGTAAGGGTGTGCTTCTCAACCTCAGAGGGCGGTGTCAGCGTCAGGGTAAAGGTCGTGAGCGTTCCTTCAATGAGGACCTCTCTCACGTAATAGTAGGGAATCCCGTCGGTGACCCAGCTGTAGTTGATGCGTTCCCCATCCTGATACAGCGGAAGATTTCCGATCGTACCTGTCCAGCTGTTGTCCGCTGAAAGGGAAACGGTCTGTCCGTCTGAGAGCGTCACTGTGGCTGACGCGGGGCGATAGCCCTCCGCGTTGTCTTCATCCTCCCAGATGAAGGTCACCGTCTGACTGGTCAGATTGGCGGTTCCGGTTGCCAGTGCCAGTGTAATGGCACAGTTCGGGCTGTCTGCGGATACCCCTCCGACAGCCGGTCCGTATCCGATGGCATCATAGCCGACAACATTCTCGATCAGCCAGGTGTATGTCTCCGGAACAGGTTTTCCATCCTCTTTCTTCAGTGTGTCATCTTCGTTTCTCTGATACGCGGGCAGGCCTTCGCACACAGCTGTCCAGCCGTTGCTCTCATTGAGCATTTTCACGCCGCCCACCGCGTAGCTGATCGCCAGGTCGTTCAGGAAATCTCCGGGTGAGATCGGGCATCCGCTTCCGACCAGAGCCGCTTCCACACCGCCCGGCCTGGTATCCAGCGCTCCGTCCTGGTCATCCCAGGTGATCTGAAGCGTCGCCGTAAAGGTTTCATTCAGATATGCCTCATCCTCTTCGTCACCCTTCTCATCGGCTGTCTCTTTGTCTTTTTCCTCAGGATCCCCGTCCTCTTCTCCGGCCTGGTGCTCAGCTTCCATCTGGGCAGCCTCTTCAGCCTGCTTCAGGGTATCCATCTCCTCTTCGGCGCCGAGCCCGTCCTCGCCGTACATTTCGGTTTCTGTTTCGGTTTCCGCAGCCTCGGGATCTTCTCCATCCTTTCCGCCGCCGGCTTCTTCCGTCATCTCTTCTCCCGCCGGCGCAGTTTCGGATGAAGGCGTCTCTTTCTGTTCATCCGCGCCACCGGCAGCATTTTCCTCTGCGGCAGCCGGTTCAGAGGACGGCTCCTGCCCTGCGGCCGGAGCAGCAGGCTCATTAATCACAGGCTGTTCTGCAGCCGGTTTTTCAGGTTCCGGAGCAGGTTCACTTTTTTCCGGCTGCGGAGCAGGTTCACTCTTTTCCGGTTCAGGTGCGGGGGCCGGCTCCTGATGAGGCTGCGGAGCAGGTTCTGCCGGGGCAGGTGCTGCCGGTGCAGGCTCCTTCACAGCCGGTTCATGGCTTTCCTTTGTCTCCGGTTCCGGCGCCGGTGCCTGATGCGTCTCCTCTGCAGTAGCGCTCTGTACTTCCGCTGCGGCTGCCTCCGGCGTGCTTTCCTGCCCGCCTTCCTCTCCGGAAATGCCCTCTCCGTCAAGATCAGGCAGCACTTCCCACATGGCCCGGATCTGGCCCATCGTGCGGGTTTCGCCGCCATATCTGGTCAGCACATGGGTCCCTGTGGTCCTGATCTCGGATTTGGTGATCTTTCTTCCCCAGTGAACGGACCTGTTATAGTTCGCTTCAGCCACGATCACATGGGTGCTGTAGGCACGAAGCACGATGACCGAATGCGTATTGTAATCCAGCCGGAGGACATCTCCTACCCGGATGTTGTCTGTGTAATCAGGGAGGGGTTTCATCTGAGCGGCTCTTGTCCCGAAATACGCGTCGCTGAGCATGAAGGCAAATCCCGCGCAGCCGTAGCCGCCCCTGTAGATGCCGCCCTTCCATGCATAGTAATCCGCATTGGTATAGATCATCCCCTCCGGATGGGTCGCCTTGAAACCTACCAGGGTGTTGTAGCAGGCCAGTTCCTCTCCGGAAAGACCGCTTGAATTGATCGGATCCGGGTTCTGGTTCTTATTCTGAACAGCAGAGCCCGACGAGGAGGCCGGCGAACCCGTGCTTGCCGGTGTCCCGATCCCCGAACCGGAGCCGGATCCCGATCCCGATCCTGTTCCGGAACCGGTCCTGTTTCCGCTGCCTGTACTTCCGCCGGCGGCACCGCCACCGTTGGCTTCCCTGACGGCAGTCCTGACCGTCACATTGCAGGTATATTTTTTCTTGCCGACTTTCGCGGTGATCTTTGCGTTTCCGGCAGCTTTTGCCTTAACGATCCCCTTTTTGGACACAGTCGCCGTTTTTTTGCTGCTGGTCTTCCAGGTGACCTTCTTTTTTCCGGCCCCCTTCACCTTGAGCTTGTAGCTGTCCCCAACACGGAGATTAAGGACCCTGACGCTGATCGAAGCAGCCGATGCACTCATTCCCATGACAGCCATGGCGATCAGCACTATCACTGCCATTCTCCATTTTACTGTTCTGTTCATCTTCGTTCTCCCCCTGTTCATATCCAAATCCTGCCGGCAGTCCTGCCCGAACGGATGTATCTCCGCACTTTTACAGGTTCAGTCTCCTCTGCATCAGTTCCGCATTCATGGCATATGTCACCGCCGTACCGGCGGTAATGGTTCCCTCCTGCTTCAGCCGCATCAGCTGGGCGTCCATTGAGATCATTCCCTGTCCGCCGCCTGCGTAGATCGCGTTGTCGATCTGATATGTCTTTCCGTCCCTGATCAGGTTCTGGATCGCCGGTGTTGCCCGCATGACCTCAAATACCGCAATCCTTCTCTGATCCGTCGTGGGTACGAGTTTCTGGGATACGACCGCTCTGAGCGCTGTCGACAGCTGCATCCTGACCTGCGCCTGCTGCGCTGCCGGAAAGGTGTCCACGATCCTGTCGATCGTCTTGGCCGCTCCGCTCGTATGAAGCGAGGACAGAAGCAGGTGTCCCGTCTCCGCTGCCGTGATCGCTGTCCGGATGGTATCCAGATCACGCATCTCTCCGAGCATGATCACATCCGGCGCCTCCCGGAGCGCTGCCCTGAGTGCACTGGGAAAGGTCGCAGCATCTGAAGGGATCTCCCGCTGCGTCACCAGGGACTGCTGATGCCGGTGAAGGTGTTCGATCGGGTCCTCAATGGTCACAATATGTCCGCTCCGGGTCCGGTTGATCCGGTCCACCATGCAGGCCAGCGTTGTACTTTTTCCGCTGCCGGCCGGTCCGGTCACAAGGATCATGCCGTTGTGTGCTTCTGTCAGATCCATCACTGCCTGCGGAATATGAAACATCTCCGGATCCGGCAGCTGGGCTTTCACGACCCTGCAGACCGCGGCAAGCGATCCGCGCTGATAGTAGGTGTTGCACCTGAACCTGCTCATATCCCGTACGGCGAATGAAAAATCATCATCACCGCCGGAAGCCAGACGCGAGATGTCCCGGCGGGCCAGTGCGTACATCTCCCTGATCAGCCGCTCGGTATCTTCCGGAAGCATCCGGTCATCCGTCAGGCTCCTGAAATCAGTGTTCACCTTAACCTTGACCGGTGCGCCGGGAATGATAAAAATGTCCGCCCCGTCCATCTCCACTGCTTTGCTCAAGATATCTAAAAGTTCCATTCGTCCTCCGTCCATATCCCGTCCATGTTCATCCGGTGCAGGATCCATTCCGCCTGTTTCCTGTCTTCTCCGGTCAGCCGGACCGTACATTCAAAACTTCTTACACCATCTGTGACTGTCCATGAGATCGTATCTTCCTGCGCGTTCAGCAGCGGCATGCCATCCCCCGCCTCTTCGTTCACACGCGCTGCCACCTCACGGCTCAGCCGGGCCGTATCCTGCCGGATCTCCTCATCCGCTTCCCGGCACAGGTACAGGATCTTTCCGTAGATCCGCTGCGCCTGCGCCTCCAGATCATAGACCGCTTCCGTGACTCTTGCACTGCGCACGCTGATCTGCTCATCATTTTTCGCATTCACCAGCGTCAGCATTGCCAGGATACTCAGCGCCAGCATGACAAAGATCAGGATCAGCGATGCCGCGCCGGGTCCCATGCGGATCAGTCCGGCTCCTTTTTGCACTTCCTTCGATCTGCTCATCCTCTACTCCGCCTCCGGCACCTGCACAAGAGGAAGTGTCAGCAGTTCCTCTTCGCCCCACCAGGCTTTCACCTGGCCTTCCCGAACCGGAAGCGTTCCCTCCGGTTCCTCAAAAGTTATGATATAGGTGATATCATCCTCTTCCAGTCTGTATCCGTCCTGCGTCGGCTCTGCGCCGAGTTCGCTGAGCATAACAGACCTGTCTTCCTCTGACATCAGGATATCCGCCAGGCTGGCGGCGCGTCCCACAGACCTTGTCAGCGCATCCGAGCGCATCGTCAGGACCCGGGCCTTTCCGAACATCTGCATCAGGATCGCGGCTCCCAGCATAAAGAACGCGATCACGATCAGCAGTTCCAGCAGCAGAATATTTCCTCTTTTTGAGCCCTGCATATACACGTTCCCTTCATCCGCATTTCAGAGCCCGCCTGCATACTTCCGGCCGCTTCGGATAACTGTATTGTAGCAGCCTCAGGTTACGCAGTCGGTTACTTGTGTAACTATTCGTGATTTTTCTTTTGTCAGCCGGTCATGTCCCGCTGCAGAACACCTTCACAGCCACGTGAAGCGGCTCTCTTTCCGCGGTCTCCTGCAGCTTTGCGGTGATCAGATCACCGGCCAGGCTGATCTTCATGTCCACTGCGTCGCAGACCGGCGTCCCGTTTTCCGGTTCGAACGGATAGGCTGCCGAGGAAAACCACTCTCTGAGTTTCCCCCCGCTGCAGTACAGACGGGTCACATACGCTTCCCCGTCATATGTTTCCGTAAGGGTCAGCGTCTCCATGCCGTCAATGTTTTCCGTGCTGATCACACCCGCCTCATCCATTGTCCGGACCATGCTCCGGATGTAGGAAGAAAGGATCCTGTCCGTATTATGGTCCGTACAGGCAGCGTTGCCGCTTCGGTATGCACGTGCCCCCAGAACAGTCAGAAAGACACATGACAGCGCAAACATTCCAAGCAGCAGGAAGGCAAAGAGCGATGAGATCCCGTTATGATTCGGTGCGTTTGTCATCCGTCTCCCCTCTCAACCACATAGATATCCGGCATCACATTGGACGCGAAGGCCCGGTATGTGATCCGGTATTTCTTCTCGTTATACATCAGGTGATAGTTGTCTTTCAGATAATCGATATCCGGCGGGTATGAGCCTTCCACGGCATAGCATACGCAGGTTGCGGAACGGACCGCCTCCTCAACAAGCGCGCTTTCCTCCCGTTTCTGGACGGATCCCATCCGCATCGTGATCAGATAGAACGCCGCGATCACCGTCAGAAATATGAATAGTTTTACTGCGTCTTTTCTAATCATGTTTTTCACTGTTAAAGCGTTGAAAGCATTCCTGCCATAGGCAGCATGACCGATAGGAGAACAGCGCCGATCACGACCGTCAGCAGGCCTACAAGCGAAGGCTCAATGACGGAGACCAGTGTCCCGACATCCTTCTGTACCTGTTCTTCGCAGATATCCGCGATCTTCGCGAATACCTGATCCTCCCTTGCGGCGGCGGCACCCATCCGGATCATCCGGTTGTGCATGGGGCTGAAGATCTCTGACGCCTCAAGCGCATCCGCAAAGGACTCACCCTCATCCATCCGGTCCATGATTCCCTTCACCTTCGCGCAGGTAGCCGGATCGGATTCGACAACGCTTTCCGTCCGCTCCAGCGCTTCCCGGACGGAAAAGCCGCCTGAAAGCATCATGGACAGAACGCTGGCTACCCGGGATGCGCCAAGAGCCGCCTCCAGCTTACGGATCGGTGTAAAGACCTTCATCAGAACTTCCCGGACTGCCGGAGCGTGCCTGGTCTGCATCAGGCCGGCTGTCACCAGCGCGCAGGCAAGCGCAAGCGCGACAAGGACAAGCACCGTCCATCCGACGACTGTTCCAAGCCGGAGCATAAACCCGCCGGCTCCATCAGCCGCCATTCCCATGCCGGCCAGTACATCCCGGAAAACAGGCAGTACCTTCCAGAGCATGATCAGCACGATCACGGCAAGCATGATACCCAGTGTCAGCGGATAGGTGACTGCGCTCTTTACGGATGCGCGTATCCTTTCCTCTCTGTCAAAATAAGTCTCAAGTCCTCTGAGAACATGTTCCAGCTGTCCGGTTCTTTCACCGATCCCGACCATTTCCCTCATGTAGGACGGCCAGCGCTCATCCTCCCCCAGCGCTTCATAGAGGGAGCCTCCGGCTGTTACGGTTTTGGCGACAGCCTCATACATATCCGCGTACGGACTTTCCCTGTTCGTCAGGGCCAGTGTCTCAAGACCGTCAAACAGGGGCAGCCCGGCTTCCAGAACGAGTGCGGTCTGGCCACAGAAGCTGCTCAGCTCGCTGTGATCTATTTTCTTTACTTTTCCTCGGTTCTTCATAACTGTATACACCCACTCTCAACTCTCCAAACTTCACACTGTATTCAGTACCACCTCTCCACAGCGTAATCTCCGGGGTGCGCTATGGCATCCAGCTCCGCTGTCGGATCAAAGAACTGTTCCTCTCCTTCCGGGTATGCGAGGACCCATGCATGGTAGTTGTCATCTGCGTAGCCGATCACCAGCTTGGCGGGAACACCGCCGGAACGAAGCAGGCAGACCGCCACCGCGGAAAGGTCCTGGCAGATGCCGGCTTTCGTCATGTAGCAGTTGTCAATATCCGGCAGCGCCCCGGCTTCCACGGTGATCGCCCGAACGTAATCATAAGCGAATCCCGATCTTAAAAAGTCACAGACCGCATCGTACAGCTCCCTGCCGGCCGCAGCGCCTGACAGCTGCGCGGCGGCTTCCATCACAGGGGAATCCGGCCCGTAATTCACATACTGGTTTGTGTAAAGATATGGAGAAAGGGAATCGGAAAGCTGCACCGTCAGGCTGACATGGCCTGCCTGTGCATACTTTTTGCCGCCCACATTTTCATACATGGTCACCTGGTACTCTCCGTCGCCAAGCTGAAGGGGGAACGTCTCCTCCTCGCCCGCGCCTCCCAGGTCATAAGTCAGGGTTGTCTCTTCCTTTTCCACACGCATTTTCAGCCTGTGCTCACTGTTTTCCAGCGACCGGGCTGTAAAATACCCATCTGACAGGTTGCTCGCATCCACATGCAGCGCACCGTCTTCCAGCACACTGACTGCAGGGGCTGACGGCCACAGGGGCCATTCCGCCCTGAATGAAAATACTGTCAGGATGACCAGGCATCCCAGCAGAAAAAGCGCTCCTCCGGTCCGTTTCCGGTCCGGTCCCGTCACAGGCTGCAGAAGGAAGCATCTGTTCTGGTACTGTCGCATTTTGTTTCGTCCGCTTCACCCCGGCGCGGCCCCCGAAAGCATATCTGATCATACACGCATCTGCGCTGCCCGGGGGCCGGACCGGGGTCTTTTGAATATGGTTCTCCGATGGGTCTTATCATACCTTATGATCTTAAATTGTTCAAGAAGCGAGCGGGATTTCTGATTGTATTTGAGGACCGGACATGGTACAGTATTAGTATTCCAAAAGGAGATGATAACCATCTATGTATCAGATTAATTTCAATCACCCGATATGGGTTCATTTTATCGGTATCGGCGGGATCAGCATGAGCGGTCTCGCTTCCGTACTGTTAAAGGCCGGTTTCCGGGTCAGCGGTTCTGATTCCGCCGCTTCAGCCCTTACCAGGCAGCTGGAAGAGAACGGTGCGCGTATCATGCTGGGCCAGCGTGCCGGCAATATTGAGCCGGGTATGGACCTTGTTGTCTATACAGCTGCCATCCATCCGGATAATCCGGAGTTCGAAGCCGCCGTATCTGCCGGCATTCCCATGATGACCAGGGCTCAGCTGCTGGGCGAGATCATGGCCAACTACAAACTCAGCGTTGCTGTTTCCGGCACCCACGGCAAGACCACGACCACCTCCATGCTCTCATGCATGACCATGGAGGCCGGCCTGGATCCCACGATCAGTGTGGGCGGTATTCTGAAGGCGATCGGAGGCAATATCCGCGTCGGCTCCTCCCAGGTATTCATCACGGAAGCCTGCGAATACACCAACAGTTTTCTCAGCCTGCGCCCCTATATCAGCATCATCCTGAACATCGATGCCGACCATCTGGATTTCTTCAAGGATCTCGATGATATCCGGCATTCTTTCCGGACTTTCGCCGGGCTTACCGCCAGTGAGGGCACGCTTGTCATTCACGCCGGCATCCCGGACCTGGAAGGCTTTACACAGGGTCTTGCCTGCAGGGTGATCACCTTCTCCGAAGGTCCGCTTGTTCCTTCAAACGATCCCGCCGACTACCCCGCCGGTGTCATACATCACTATCATCCGGAGCATATCGTCTTCAACGAACTCGGCTTTGCATCCTTTGACGCGTATCGCGACGATGTCTGCATAGGCCATTTCGATCTCTCCGTGCCGGGCATGCACAATGTCACCAACGCCTGCGCGGCAATCGCCGCCTGTGATGCCCTGGGGGCCGACATGCCTGCCATGCGCAGGGGCCTGACGGCGTTTACGGGAACGGACCGCAGGTTTGAACTGAAAGGTGAAAAGAACGGAATCCGTGTGATCGATGATTATGCACATCATCCGACGGAAATCAAGGCGACTTTAAAGGCCGCAGCGCGGTATCCCGGGAATGAGATATGGTGCGTATTCCAGCCTCACACATATACCCGCACGCAGGCGCTGCTGGATGAATTTGCGGAAGCGCTCTCCCACGCGGATCATGTGATCCTGGCTGACATTTACGCGGCCAGGGAAATCAACACGATCGGGATCTCCTCAGAGGATCTGGCTGAGAAGCTCCGGGAACGGGGCGCAGACGCGATCTATCTTCCCTCATTTGAGGCCATCAAAAATCATCTCCGCGCCCATGCCAGAAGCGGGGACCTGATCATGACCGTGGGAGCCGGCAATATTTACCAGGTCGGAGAGGATTTTCTGAAGTAGGCATCTTCTTTCATAACTGTTAACAACATCCACACTATCCACTCTGTCCGATGTGGATAAGCTGTGGATGTATTTGTTGATAAGCCTTGTTCTTTTTTCTCATGCGGTATGGTATACTCATTCTCGTTCGAGGGGAACGGAGGCAATAAGCTATGAAGCTGCATATGCAGTCTGACAATTCTGTAACGCTGATTGACAATTCATTTATTGACAAATACATGAGCAGCGCGAACGGTGAGTTCGTGAAGCTCTATATTT